>JAGHYT010000183.1:0-6574 GCA_017743535.1 Chloroflexus sp. | reverse complement strand
TACCACATCGGTAATAGTCCGGCGCATGCCGGTATCTGGCGGGTGGCCCAGCGCTTACCAGGCGTCATTGTACTGCACGATTTCGTGTTGCACCATTTCATGCTCTGGTATGCGGCGAATGTGCAACGTGATGTCCAGAAGTATGTCGCAATGATGCGCACTCGCTATGGCGCTGAAGGTGAACACATTGCGCAATTAATGATTCGCTCGCGCTTTAGCGAAGCAGCGTTTGCCTTTCCCTGTAACGAAGAGGTGTTGGCCGCTGCTAGAGCCGTGATCGGTCATAGTCACTACCTGCTACAACGAGTAGCTACATTGCGTCCTGATCTGCCGTGTGGCTATGTACCGATGGGGGTACCATTGCCATCGCTCATTGATCGTAATGAGGCTCGCCTCCGTCTGGGTCTGCCGCTTGATCGACCGTTGCTGGCCAGTTTTGGTCATATCAATGCCTGGAAGCGGATCGAACCGACGTTGCGCGCAGTGGCTGAGTTGCGTCGTGAAGGTTTTGATGTCCATTGTGTACTGGTCGGGTCGGTGTCGCCCAACTACGATCTAAAGGGCGTGATACAGCGTCTCGGCTTGCGAGAGGTGGTGACCGTTACCGGCTATGTCTCGCGAGCGCAGTTTGAGGATTATGTGGCGGCTACTGATGTCTGTCTCAACTTACGGTATCCAACCGCCGGTGAAACGAGTGCTAGTCTGTTGCGTCTGCTCGGCGCCGGGAAGCCTACCCTGGTGAGCGCAGTGGATGCCTTTTGTGAATTGCCATCCGATGTTGTTGCCCACGTCGATGTTGACGCGAGCGAGACGGATCTGATCGTTGCTTACTGTCGGCGATTATTGACCGATCTAGCCCTGGCAAACGCGCTTGGTGAGCGGGCACGGCAGTATGTTGCGACAGAACACACGTTAGACGGCGCCGCGCAGGCGATGATACAGTTCCTGGCCCAGGTCTACGGTTGGCCTTCACCGCAACGTATTCGCCCAGCACCTCTCTGGGATCCAACCTGGGTGGTTGAACCGCCACCCGCGCAATCTATGTCGCGTCCTGCACAATCCGCTTCATCGCCATCGCTCCTGGTTCAGGCTATGGCGCAGGTAATAGCCGACATTGGTCTGACAGAGGACGATACCATTGTTTTGCGTTCAGTGGCGACACGCATTGCCGAGCTTGAAGGTGATTCGGTACGCAATAGAGCGAGAAGATAGAACGGAGATCAGGCGAGAGAAGCAGGTTGGAAGTTGGTCTTCCCCTCACTCCTGATCCCGTTTTACGTTGTCTCTTAATCTTTACCGGTTTTTGCCTTGACAAAATAGAACATTTGTACTATAATCTATCATCGTAGACCCTATCGCAGCGTCATACCTTCTTCACCATCCACCCTAGCAATGGGGAGTAAACGGGATACCAGATGAGCCGAACGAGAGCCGCGACCGCTATGGCAGCCATTCGCTGGGCCACATCAACCGACACCGCCACTCAGTCTATGTTCGACCGCCATCGGTTGGCGCGACGGGCAAGCGCCCTTATCAGATGTCCCGATGAACACTATCGCGCAGCGACTCCCCACATCCGTCTGGGATTCGCAGTTCGGACTGTCAACCAGCCCGGTCTGGCTGGCGGCGCGTTGCCGCACCTGAGCAAACTCTTGGTTCACCTGGGTGATGTGCTCGGCTACCTTGAACGTAAGGCGATCCACTTCTATCGCTTTGCCCTCCCCCGCCACTTCACCATCGCTGATCTGGCCGATTGTCAGGCGCACCTGGACCTACTTGCTCAGCGTATCAGTCTTCAACGTGTGCGTTTGGGAATACATCTCGATCCCTATCTTACCCTTGCCCACCCCGACGACCGTATCGCAGCCGAGACAATCAGCACTATTGAGGCGGCCTGTCAATTTCTCGCTGCCCTCGATCGGGGTGATATTGTTCAGCACACCCTGGTGATGCACATCGGTATTCATCACGCTGAAGCACTCCAGCGCTTCCGGCAGCGCTGGGCAGGGCTGTCGGCTAATGCCCGTCGCCGTACTACGCTGGAACATACCGGTAACGGCTCATCGCTCAGTTCGTTGCTCGGTCTGGCTGCTTCTACCGGTGTACCCATCGTTTTTGACTATCTGCACTTTCAGTGGCACAATCCCGAACGATGGAGCTTACCGTTAGCATTGGGCTTAACCCTGGCAACCTGGCCCGATTACCTCCGTCCGGAAGTTCACCTGAGCAGTCAACGCAGTGAAGCGTACCTGCTGCCGGGGCGCAATGGCGATAGCCGCGTCCTCCCACCGCGCCCCGGTCAACACGCCGATTTCATTGTCGTTCACGATGCGATTGAGCTACTCGAAGCCAGTCGTGGTCTGCCACCGTTCGATTTGATGCTGGAAGCGAAAGCCGGCGATCTGGCTCTCTTCCGGCTGCGTCACGAGTTGGCCCAGTATGCGCCGACATTGGCCAGGCGGGTCGGTTGAACCTGAGCGGTAGTCTGACCGTATTTATCAGTGCGTGGCTGCGTTGTTTGCCTGACTGCGCCTATCTGTTCCCGTGAGAACGAGGAAGTGTGACGTCGATTTTCCTGTCTCTTGCCTCGCGAGAAAGGGGGGTGTGGATTGTGCATCGTCATTCACACATTCTCGTGTCTGAAAAGTAATTCTCTCTCCTGAACCGTGTTAGAGCATGATCAAAAACCTGGGCTGTTGATGAGGCGCGACCAAGACATCGCCATACTGGTCAGGGAGGAAAACGCTGGCGGGCAACGCATGCGTCTCCGCTAGGCGATGGAAAAGGGTTTTAACGGTTTCAGGGCCTGTGCTGCGGCGCACGCCTGGTGCCCCCTCACCTTCCCCCTGGCCCCCTTCCGCTCCCACACGGGGAGAGGAAGGGGGAACGTGGGGGGAGAGAAAGAACGCTGGAAACCCCTCACGCAATAGTCGCACGGGCACGGTACGTGCCCAATGAAACGTTTTTGATCAGGCTCTGAGAGTGTGTCCTGAGCCATTCACCTATTTCCTGGGAGCGCGGACCGCTGGCTCGTGTCAAGCGAAGCGGGTGGGCAGAACCCTCTGTTTCACGTCAGTACGCCCTCAAGGGGGAAGCCGCCCTCGCCAATCATTGCACTATTTCCTGGGAGCGTGGGCCGCTGGACCGCGTCAAGAAAAGCGGGTGGGCAAACCTCTCTGTTTCACGTCAGCACGCCCTCAAGGGGAAGCCGTCCTCGCCAATTATCTCTCACTTCCATTTGTCACTGATGAACCTTCACCAGTATAATAGCCGTGAAATGGTCTTGACTATTTGAGGTGTCCTGTGAGTAACCAACGTCTACCATCGTCGAACCCACTGGCCGGTATTGTGGCTATTGCTATCTTCCTCGTCATTATAGGGTTTGTTGTCGGTCTTTTAATCAGCCGATCCGGCCCGCTAGTCGTCGTCGTAACACCGGTTCCGACCAATGTACCTGTCATACCAACTGAACCACCGACGATACCAACACCAGCCGGTAGCAATCTGTCGGTTATGCCAACAGCGACCACATACCGGTACGATGGCCCACCACCGATGACTATCGATCCGGCAAAGAAGTATACCGCGACCATCTACACCCCACGCGGGGAAATTGTTATTGAGCTGCTGCCCGACATTGCTCCGCAAACGGTGAACAACTTCGTCTTTCTTGCCCGTCAGAACTTCTACAACGGCCTGACCTGGCACCGGGTACTGCCCAATTTTATGGCTCAGGGTGGCGATCCGCACGGCGATGGAACGGGTGGCCCTGGCTATACCATCCCAGCCGAGTTTACCGATAAGATATTGTTTGATCGACCCGGCATCGTTGCTATGGCCCGTTCGTCTGATCCCAATAGCGCCGGTTCCCAATTTTTCATCACCACGTCAGAGGCGCCCTGGCTGAACGGGCAGTACACTATCTTCGGGCGTGTCATTCGTGGTCAGGAAATCGTTGATGGCATTCCGCTGCGCGATCCGAGTAATCCGGACGATCTGGCCAGACCTGGTGAGACAATTCTCGGCATTACTATTAGCGAGGAGTGAGGCGCTGTTTGGAGTTTTGCGTGAGGATGGCCCGCATCTTTCCCTTCTCCCTTCCTCTTCACTCTTGGCGAGGAAGGGAAAGGGTACGGAGGAATCAGTTCCTCTTTCCTGTGTTGACGATCATCCGTGGCACTGCTATAATCGCCGCCACAATCTATCGTGATCGACGCTCTGCGACCGTGAGGAGAGGCTTGTTACTATGGGGTTTTTTGAATACTTTCTAACCGTTAGCCCTCAATTTGGTTCATACGCATGGACATTCTTCATTGTGCAGATTCTGCTGG
Organism: Chloroflexus sp.; assembly: GCA_017743535.1. Lineage (GTDB taxonomy): Bacteria > Chloroflexota > Chloroflexia > Chloroflexales > Chloroflexaceae > Chloroflexus. Next base: position 2,243 of record JAGHYT010000183.1, on the reverse strand, counting down.
TCGCGAGCGGCGCCTACTTCATCTGGCTGCACACGGAGCGGAATGTTGTTCGTGCAACGTTCTTTCGTCAGTTGGGGATTGCGTTGTTGATTGTGGGTGGGTTTGGTGTGGCACTAGGTGTCGTTCGTATGCTCAATGTGCCTCCCTTCAACCAACGTTTCTGGTTCTACATTCAGTTGATAATCGAGCTTATTTTAGGCGGTTATGTCGTCTACTACATGCGTAATGTCTTGCCCGAACTAGTACGGAATGCTCGCACACGCACCCCGGCTCCCCGCCAGACTCCAGCCGCCGCTGCTCCGGCAACACCACGGCCGGTTGCAACTACTGGTCGTCGCGAAGCCCGGCGTGAACGCAAACGGAAGAGCAAATAAACAGAGCCGATTGCGGCAGAGAGTGCCCGCCTCGACGGTCAAGAATGCTTACCGGGAAGCAGATCACCACTGCGTATCCCGGCAGGCGGGTTGCTCACTCGTACCTATCGGTTTGGTGACGTACAATACTCATAACATGCCGACCCTGCTTTCGTCGTGACGAATGCGCTACAACTGGGCGCAGCGAAATGCGCTCCATCTGCTCTTGGGCAACTCTCTGTGACTAGTTATGACATTCATCGACGGATCAGACGCGACCGAACGCCCTTCATACCGTGACGATGCGTCACAGGCTAAAACCTCTTCCTGCAATATATGCTCGGGTTACCATACCGCACGTACTGCTAATGCCTGCCGCAAGAGTCGGTGATATTCGGAACGAGGGATTTCTATCGTGCCGAATTGTAACATGTGTGGCCCAACAATAAATTGCGAGTCGAGCAAGACGAACCCACCGCGTCGCAGACGCTCGACCAAATGTACCAGCGCAACCTTGCTGGCATCACGCACGCGGTGGAACATGCTTTCGCCAGCAAAGAGACCACCGATGGCGACGCCGTATAAGCCCCCAGCCAGTTGCCCATCGCGCCAGCACTCGACACTGTGGGCGTATCCTAGACGGTGTAATTCCGTGTAAGCACGGATAATTTCAGGTGAAATCCAGGTTGTTTCGCGACCAGGAGCTGGTTCAGCACAGCCCCGAATGACTTCTTCAAATGCAGTATCAAAGGTGACGGTAAAAACACCTGCACGAACGGTACGGGCCAACCGTCGGGGAACGTGAAACCGCTCGTCGAGGGGGATAATCGCACGCCGTAGCGGTTCGTACCAACCGATTTCGCCCCGCTCATCCGCCATCGGGAAGATGCCTTGACGGTAGGCATTCAAGAGCAACTCAGGAGAAAGGATTGTTCTGGTCATTGCTAACGCCTCAAGCGCGCCAAACCGGTACTGATAATAGCGACGCACCAGCCTAACAGGATCAGCGTCAGGATCAGACCAATTCGTAGTGGCCATTCGCCATCAGGCAGCAGCCGGGCAATGAGTAGTGGTGCACCAATGATACCATAGATGAATACCTGAAGGAGCAGCGGCATCGGTAGGATTGCAATGGTCATGCTGGGCCAGGAATAGTGATGAACGGTGATGAACACGTAACATAAACCGTAGCTAATGGTTGCATTCATCAGTGCCGCGAGTAGGTCAGCCGATAGACCGAAGGGCAAGGGTGTGAGGAACGATGGTGGTGTCGATGATCGTAAACCGAGTAGACCGATTAACAACTGAAAACTGGTGAAGACCAGAAAGGTAAAGAGACCGCTCCCTAATCCTGGGGTCCACCAACGGTACCAGTACAGACCAACGATGATCAGCGCTGGCAGCGCATCGGGCCAGGCCGCAGGCAGTGAACGAATCGGGTCAAACGGCGTCGTCAGCACTGCCCACAGCGAACCGAGAGCTGGCGCCGTTTGCAGCGTGTAAAGGAACCGCCAGAACGGTTCGAGTATTGTGCCTAACTGACCGGCGACTAACGCCAGCAAGTAGAGTGGAGTACGTTGCCACCACCACAGCCAACACGCAAGTACGTAGAGTACCAGTGAAATGATAACCGCAAGCAGAGCATTTCCTCCTCATCCCATCATTGACTTCACTGCCAAAAGGCAATCATCTCACCACAGAGACCACAGAGATCACAGAGACTACAGATAGATTTATCTTCTGTTCAAAATAGAGCGTAAAAATTTTTCTTATATGCCTTAAAGGGTTGAAAAAATACCCTTTTACTCATAAATCTTGCACGCTCTACGCGCCCTATGTGCTCCATGATGAGTTTTTGCAGTAGACTCATCATTGTTTCATGATGGGCAC
>JAGHYT010000182.1:0-6601 GCA_017743535.1 Chloroflexus sp. | reverse complement strand
TGGGTTGGGGCTGCTGAGGCAATGCTTCAGCAGCCCATTATACTTGGCAGTGCGCCTCTACTTGATGCAAGCGGCACATAGAAAAGCGTTACAATAAGCAATATACGTCGTTTGAATGTTTGAGGAGGTTGGTCATGGGCGATAATCGCCGTAGTCGCATGATTACCGAGGGGCCGCAGCGCTCGCCGAATCGGGCTATGTTGCGGGCAGTTGGCTTTGGCGATAACGATTTCACCAAGCCAATTGTTGGAGTAGCAAACGGCCACAGTACGCTCACGCCTTGTAATGCTGGGTTAGGTATGCTGGCAGCACGTGCTGAAGAGGCGATTCGTGCTGCCGGTGGGATGCCGCAGATGTTCGGTACCATTACGGTCAGTGATGGTATTTCGATGGGTACCGAGGGTATGAAATACTCGCTGGTCAGTCGTGAGGTGATTGCCGATTCGATTGAAACGGTGGTTAACGCCCAGCGCATGGATGGTATTCTCGCTGTAGGCGGTTGTGATAAAAACATGCCCGGTGCTTTGATCGCAATGGCGCGGCTCGACATCCCGGCCATTTTTGTTTATGGTGGAACGATTAAGCCCGGTCGTTACAAAGATCGTGATTTAACGATTGTCAGTGCCTTTGAGGCAGTCGGTGAGTATAGCGCTGGCCGGATCGATGAGCATGAGTTGCTCGAAATTGAACGGCATGCCTGTCCGGGGGTGGGTTCGTGTGGAGGTATGTACACGGCCAACACGATGTCATCGGCAATCGAAGCACTTGGTCTCAGTTTGCCCGGCTCTTCCACGATGGCTGCCGAAGATGAAGAGAAGGCTATCAGTGCTGCTCGTTCAGGTGAAGTGTTGGTCGAGGCGATTCGGGCTAACCGTACTGCTCGCCAGATTATAACTCGCAAGTCGCTTGAAAATGCGATTGCAGTTGTAATGGCGATTGGTGGCTCAACCAACGCGGTGTTGCATCTACTGGCAATCGCGCATGCGGCTGAGGTTCCGCTGACGATTGATGATTTCGAGACGATCCGTCAGCGTGTGCCAGTGCTATGCGATCTGAAACCGTCGGGTCGGTATGTAACTACTGATTTCCACCGTGCAGGGGGTGTCCCGCAAGTGATGAAGATGCTGCTCAACGCTGGTTTGCTGCACGGTGATTGTCTGACGATTACCGGTCAGACGGTTGCCGAGACGTTGGCCGACGTTCCCGATGAACCACCAGCTAACCAAGATGTGATCCGGACATTCGAGCGGCCAGTCTACCCGCAAGGGCATCTGGCTATTTTGCGTGGGAATCTAGCCGAAGAAGGTTGTGTGGCAAAGATTACTGGGATCAAGCAGCGTCGGATTACCGGTCCAGCGCGAGTCTTCGATGCCGAAGAGGAGTGTCTGGATGCAATTCTCAGCGGGAAGATTAAGCCCGGCGATGTCGTTGTGATCCGGTACGAAGGGCCGAAAGGTGGGCCAGGGATGCGTGAAATGCTGGCTCCAACATCGGCGATTATCGGCGCCGGTCTGGGTGATAGCGTTGGGCTAATTACCGATGGTCGTTTTTCGGGTGGAACGTATGGGTTGGTGGTGGGTCACGTTGCGCCAGAGGCGGCAGTTGGTGGAACTATTGCCCTGGTCGAGGAGGGCGATAGTATTACCATCGATGCTGATTCCCGTCTCTTACAGTTGAATGTTTCTGATGAAGAGCTGGCACGTCGTCGAGCGGCCTGGCAGCCCCGGCCACCACGTTATACCCGCGGTGTCCTGGCAAAATATGCCCGTCTAGTGTCGTCGGCCAGCCTAGGTGCCGTGACCGACCGGTTCGACTCTTAATGCTTGATCGAAAACCTGAGTTTTCGATCAGGCGCGACGATGGCATTCACATAATGTTTCCTGGCTCTTTCTGACAGGGAACGTTTAAGCGCAACGCATGCGTCTCTCCGCCGCGATGGAATGGGGCACCGTGTTCCGTACCTGTGCTGCGGAGCACGCCCGGCTCCCCTCACCTTCCCACGTTTCCCCTTCATCTTCCAAACCGGGGTGAGGAGGGGGAAACGTGGGGTGACCAGCGAGCAAGAACGTTGGCAATCCCTCACGCAATGGTTGCGTGAGCCCGGTGCGTTCTCCAAGAAATCCGGATTTTTGGCGCCGGTAAGGAATGGGGTCTATGAGGCAGCAATTCCATCTTCTTCCTCTCCCGGAATGGGAGAGGAAGCAAGTTGACGAAAAAGGCTGAAAGACGCACGTTTTTCAATCCGCTCTACCTGTGATCAGTACCTGGCGACCAACCGATAACACCATGCGGTGCGTAGTTCAGAAGCGGATGCAGGTTCGGATCGGATAGATTGATCAATGCAGGCGAAGTACTGCACAGCATCGGTAGTCCGAGTGCTCTAAGCCATTCATCGTCGTCGCTGGCTGTTGGTGGTCGTTGTCCGTGGCGGTCAGTGATGATCGCCAAATCGCATTGATCGAATGGCAACCCCTCACGAAGCAAGCTGTCGGTATCGAAACCAACAATAAGCGTTCGGCAGGTGGGATCACGCAAGGCCTGAATAACAGTTGTACGATTGGCACGGTCGAGAATCACTCCCTGATGGCGCGTAGCCTGTTCAGCAATTGCCTGACTGCGGTACTGTTCACCGGTGATGGCGATGATCGGGATACGACCGAGACGCTGCCATGGTGGTTGGAGATCAGGAGTAGCGCGTAGCTCGTCGTAAGTGATAATCCAGCTCCGTTCACCCTGACCCAGCAAGATACTTCTATCGGGGAAAATAGTAGCCGGTATGTCGCGGTGGCGGGCATTGGCGATCAGTTGTAGTGCCTGAACTGGCAACGCTTGCGCCTGCCGACGATCACGTAACGCCATAAGTGGTTCATCGGCGTTCCACGTTTCATCACGGCGCAATTGGGCATTAAGGCCGTCAACGACGTACCGACAGAGTTCGACGCCGATTTCTGGTTCGCCAGTCGTAAAGAAGGCACTGATCTGAACGTCGTCGTGATGCGCCTGGGCAACCACATAAAGATGAGCAATCACCAGCCCGATAGCCAGGGCGCCGCCTTTGATCGCGGCTCGCAGTTGATCACTGTAATCGGCAGGGGCACTCACCCGTAAGACGACACCGGGCTGGGGGCGGTAAATGTTTGGGCCGTAAAAGGCGGTTAAATGGCGAATGACAATCGGTTGGTTTATCATAGCAGTGTCGCTTAAGTATTGTTCAGCATATCTGCATGCAATGATAACATTTCTTCACGAACCGTATCTTGAGCTGCTCCAGCAGGCGATGCTAGCGGTTACACCGACTGGTGCGAAGGTGGCTCTCGATCTAGGGTGCGGTGATGGCACGAAAACCTGCTGGTTATACGAACGTTGCGCCGATAGTGCGCTCATCATCGGGATTGACCGGCAGGCGGCGGTGCTGCGTCAGCGACCGGGTCTGGCGCTGATTGCTGCTGATGCCGCCGATTTGCCGCTGCGCGATGAGTGCGTTGATCTGATCTGGTGCATTGCGGCCCTGCCGCTTTTTACCGATCAACAACGGGCACTACGCGAGATGCTGCGGGTGCTGCGTGGCGGGGGAAGGCTGGTTCTTGCGACCGTCGGCGAATATTGGGTTCGGCTGCGTGTTCACGCAGATGAGCTGGTCGCTATTTTGCCCTCTACCCCATTACCGCTACCTCCTGCCGATGGTCTTGGTGAAGAGTGGTCGTTGTTATTGAGCGGGGTTGGGTGGCAACCACTCCAAATACAGGCGTATCTCTTGACGGGGTGTGAACCGGCGCAGGCGGCGCTTATCGATAGCAACATACTTACCACCTACCTCGGTTGTTCGCCGATGTCTTGTGTCGTGGATGAACCCCAATCTCGCCACGTCTTGTTGGTGATAAGTGCCTGTAAGCCATATGCTTGAGAGGGGTAGCTCGCTTGTCAGAGGATGCTGACACTACACACGATGGTGCTGCACATCTTCACCTTGAGGTATGGGGATAGTAGGGGCCCATGGTTGTGCCCCTACTCTGCAAACACGCTACGAACTACCAACCACAATACAGCGTTCTATTCTCGCCACAGAGAGCTGTGGCTCAGGGAGAGAAATGGCGTACATACTCTATTCTACTACGCTACGGTGCTTACTCAAATCGTACCATACTCGTAGCACTTCAGCTACACTCCAGGCCTGGGCAAAACAACCACGCGGATGATGCGGTGGATCGCCGTCAAATATCTCGCTTATTGTACCGATACAACCATCAGCGAGATGATCGATGAGTGGGATCAGCAGGCGGCGCGTTGCCGCATTGTCGTTCGTCAAGCGGTAAAACGCACTGGCAAAGGGTCCAATCAACCAAGCCCAAACTGTTCCCTGATGATACGCTCCATCACGGTGCAAGAGCGAGCCAATGTAGCGTGGCGCATAATCGGGGTGGGTGGGGGTGAGACTGCGTAAACCGACACTCGTGAGGAGAGACCGGGCACACGCCCGTACCACCGCGTGTTGCTGTTCGGGAGTGAGCGGGCTGTGCGGCAGACTGACCGCGAAGATTTGATTTGGTCGCAAGGTCGGGTCTACTCCACGTGGTCCGTCGATCACATCGTAGAGGTATTGCCCGTCTTCGTACCAGAAACGACGAAACCCGGCGCGCGCCGCTGCCGCCATTGCTTCGTAGCGCTCTGCTGGCTTTCCGAGCCGATGAGCAAACGATGCCATACTTTGTAAGGCATTGTACCAAAGGGCATTAATTTCAACCGGTTTGCCTGAACGTGGGGTTACCACCCAACCACGCACCCGCACATCCATCCAGGTCAGTTGCGTGGTCGGCGTACCGGCGCGGAGCAGGCCATCCCCCCGGTCTAAGCCAATCCGGTCACGAGTACCGCGGACGTGCCAATCAATGATGTCGGCAAGCAGAGGAAATAACTCGGCCAGCAATTCATCGTCAGCGTAAGCGGCATGATGAGCACGGATTGCCTCGAAAAACCAGAGCGTCGCATCGGCCGTATTGTATTCGGGAACCGTGCCTTCATCGGGAAACCGGTTGGGAATCATGCCTCGATCAACGAAGTGGGCAAAGGTACGTAACACTGCGGCGGCTATTTCCGGCCGACGGGTGGGAATAGTTAGCCCAGGCAGGCTAATCATCGTATCACGTCCCCAATCGGTGAACCATGGGTAACCGGCGATAATCGTACATCCCTGCTTACCACCGACCAACGGACGGGTAACGATGAACTGATCGGCGGCCAACGCGAGCTGATGCACGATCGGATCGTCTGTCCAGTCGATCCGACGTAACAGTGCGGCTTCATAGTCGGCACGCTGCTGCCACGCCATAGCACTATCGAGGGTTGCCGCAGACTCAGTTGTAGCGGCGATAAGCAGCGACTCGCCCTCGGCGAGTGTCACAATGAGACGGCCAATCCGCTGGAGGTTGTCAATGGCTGCTTGACCGCGTTCATCTTCAATCGCCAGGTAGAGATCGGTTAGCCAGCCACCCAGCGGAACGAACGTTGCCCGATCACTGAGCAGGCGAAGGTGATGACCACCGGCAATGGGGCCAATCCGAAGACCATTCGTCATCGGTTCAACCTGGAGTGGAATATCTCCTATCTGACTCACCGTGTGATGGTCACGAGCTGTCGCCAGTGCATCGATCCGTAGTGTCAGTGGCGCCGAAGCGCGTTGCACCGTGTAACGAATATACGTCGTATTTGCGCCTGGCATCATCCAGATTCGCCGTTCAAGGAGAGCGTCGGCCAGCCGGTATTCCCAAACCGGTGTTGTGCCATCGCGCCACCAGCGTTCCAACCATCGACAAACAGGTGATGGTTCACCGACACGTCGGTGTGCAGTGAGATCAAAGTGTTGACTGAGATAGTTGACATAGGTATCAAGTGTTGCCAACGTGAGAACACGACCAAGAGGGGGATTCAATGCGGCAACGAGTAACCCATGGTAGCTGCGTGTAAGAGTGCCGACTATGGTTCCAGCCGCATAACCACCAATCCCGTTCGTGATCAGCCACTCGCGATTACCGGCAATAGCTGGTTCAGTACAAAGTGCACGACCAAAGGTAAGCACGATCATTCTCCTGACTGCAACTGTTCCATCCTCATGGTACACTACCAGATGGTGTCAGTCGATCATCAACATACGAAAGGTTGTTCGGTAGCGATGAAAGTAGCAGTTCTGGCCGATATTCACGCCAATCTGGCTGCCTTCACGGCTGTGATTGCCGATATAGAGCGATGGCAACCCGACGCCGTTATTATCGCTGGTGATATGATCAATCGTGGACCGTTGCCCCGTCCATGTCTTGAACTGGCGTTGCGAATGCGGTCTGAACGTGGTTGGTACGTGCTACGCGGGAATCATGAGGGGTACGTACTACATTATGATCACGATCTCCAGATGGGTCGTCCGCCGCAAGGTGGCCGACGTGCACTGCTAGGGCCAATTATCTGGACCCATCAAGAGGTTGTTGATCTCTTGCCTGAAGTTGCTGCATTGCCGACGAATCTGGCCTTGACGAGTCGTGACGGCGTGATCATGGTCTATCACGCTTCGATTCATCACGACCGTGATGGCCTGTTGCCAACGCATGGACAG
>JAGHYT010000003.1:0-87646 GCA_017743535.1 Chloroflexus sp. | reverse complement strand
AGAAGCTGAACCAGCCACCACCGAGGCACCTGGCTGGCTGCAAGCGGCTGAACCACCGGCCAGTGACGTGCCCGACTGGTTGCGCGAAGAGACCGGTGCACCGTCAGCTACCTCCGCCACTGACGTACCCGCTTGGTTGCGAGAAGCTGAACCAGCCACTGCCGAGGCACCTGACTGGTTGCAAGCGGCTGAACCACCGGCCAGTGACGTGCCCGACTGGTTGCGCGAAGAGACCGGTGCACCGTCAGCTACCTCCGCCACTGACGTACCCGCTTGGTTGCGAGAAGCTGAACCAGCCACCACCGAGGCACCTGGCTGGCTGCAAGCGGCTGAACCATCCGCTGCCGATGTGCCCGCCTGGTTGCAAGCGGCTGAACCGCCTGCCACCGACGTGCCTGCCTGGTTGCAGGAACCGTCATCCGGTACGATTGATACCCCAGACTGGTTAGTGACCAATGCACCGGCAGCAGCAATACCGTGGTTAGAGGCAGGGTCAGCTCAATCTAGCCCCGTTACTGAACCACCACCAACGACAAGCTCAACCAGTGATGAATTCTTGAGTGGAGCTGACTTACCATCCTGGTTGCGAGCTTCATCTGAACGAGTGGCTGAGCCGGCAGTTACACCTTCATTAAGCTGGTTACAACGTTTAGGAAGTCGTGAGGCCGATGAGGGTGAAGCGGTTTTGGCCGGGGCTGAAGTGACTGTTGTGAAACCGCCATTGCCAGCCCCTGCTCGGCGTACTTCTGATCAGATAGCGGCAGTTACATTACTCGAACACCTGCTTCAATCACCATTACCGGTAACGATGCCCACCGAGCAACCGGCTGTCGCCCGTCGTCGTTTACCGGTTCTTGAACAATGGCTTGCCCTGGTTTTATTGCTTGCCATCCTCATTGGTCTGTTGTTGCCAGGTCTGACCGGAACACTGACGAATCAGGTGCAACCATCTCCAGCAGCAGTTGCGCTCCATGATCAGCTCGCCAGCCTGGGGAGCGAAGATGTGGTCTTGATCGCATACGAGTGGAGTGCACAACGTGTTGCCGAATTGCGACCACTCGAATCCGCATTGCTTGCCGAATTGACTGACGAGCGAACGAAGCTCATTATCGTTAGTACCGACCTGCAAGGAACTCTGCTCTCGTTTGATCTGATTGGGCCATTGCGGGCCGCCGGTTACAACAACGAGAACGGTGTGACTTTCGGCGGACGTGATTATGTGCTGCTCGGTTATCGGCCAGGTGGTGAACTGGCTTTGCGCAGCCTGGCCCTCGATCTACGCGCTGAATTGCGCCGTGATTACACTGGTCAGGATGCAACCGCAGGCTTACTGGCGACCCGACCTGATGGCACACCTCGAATTGAGACGTTAAACGATCTGGCAATGATCGTGGTTCTCGCCGATCAGGTACAGGATGTACAGGCCTGGATGGAACAAATTCACAGTGCAGCCCCAACCGTGCCGATTGCATTCTTGCTCCCTCAAGAGGTCTATCCACAGGTCCTACCGTACCTGCGTTTACCTTATGTCTACGCGGTAGCCGGTCAGCGCGGTGCTATCGATTTACTGGCCGCAGGAAATGCTGACGAAAAAGCAACGTATGCCTATTCCTATCAGACATGGGCAACACTGGTGTTTATTGGTGTGCTGGTGCTGGGAATGCTGATCGTTGGGATTGGTCGTTTGTTCCATCTGGTAAGAGGTAAAGACCGATGGATATTGCAATAACCTTCATTCCAGTTGTTCTGACGCTGCTGGTGTTTAGCCGTGTGATCGGTGATACACCGGCTTTTCGGCTGGTGCAATATCTGTTTGTTGGCGTTGCGCTCGGTTACGCTTTCGTTGTTGTTTATCACCAGGTGCTGCGACCGGCTGTTGTTGATCTGGTTGCGGCCAGTGGTCAACCAGCGCTGGTTACCTGGCAGTTGATACCATTTGTGTTGGCAGCTCTGTTGCTTACTCGTGTCAGCGGCCAACAGACCAGTTCCTGGCTGGCAAACATTCCGTTAGCGCTGGTCTTTGGTGTTGGCGCAGCACTGGTTGTCGGTGGTGCGATAGCCGGTACGATACTACCACAAGTACTTGATTTTACTCGCGCAGATTTCTCGTCGCCAGTAACCATTCTCGGCAGTATTGTGCTGGTCACTGGCTCAATTGTCACATTGCTCTCGTTTTCACTGACACGCCCATCTGATCCACAGCGACAACGCCAGATCGATCTGGTAACTCGCCTAGGGCGTTGGGTGCTGCTGCTGGCGTTTGGCTTCTTCCTGGCCGGTAGTGTGAGTTCCTATCTGACTGCGCTCAATGAACGACTGCTCTTCATCATTGACTGGGTACGCGCTGTTTCAGGAAGCAGTTGAACATTCCCTACGCACCATTCTCGCCATAAGGTGAGCAAACGTCTGTCGAAAACAGTCCAGTGCAGGGATGGCAAAGCATACTTACACAACCTCTTGTTGCAAATCAACCGCAGAGGACAAGGTGCATAGCATGGCAGACAATGTGCGGGCCATACTGGCAATCGAAATCGGTAGTCTGACGACCAGAGTTTCACTCATTGACCAGGTCGATGGCGAAAGTCGGCTGATCGGTCAAACCGAGACTCTGACCAGCCGTGAATTACCGTATCAGAATGTGTTCTTTGCGGTGCAGGAAGCAACTGCACAACTCGCCGAACTTACCGGTCGGCAGTTACTGCACGAAGGGCACTTGCTGATGCCACGAACCATTACTGGTGACGGTATTGATAAAGTGGTAGTGGTTACCTCAGCACTCGAACCGTTGCGCGTGGTTGTAGCAGCAATTGCAACTGATGTCTCGGCACGAAGTGCGTTGCACGTTATTCGTGGGGTGCCGAATGTCGTGTTAGAGGTGATCACTCTGGATGATGTCTCACATCACCCAACCAGTAGTGTCCAGTCATGGATTGAGCGTCAACTTGAAAAACTACTTCCACTCTTACCAGACGTGATCATCTTGACCGGTGGTATTGAGGGTAGCGCCATTGAGTCGATGAAGCGGCTGGCGCATCTGGTTAATCTCAAGCTCTCTTTCACCGAAGCCATCAAACAACCGTTGCCCACAGTTATTTATGCCGGTAATACAGCCGCAGCATCAACCGTTCACACGATCCTGAGCCGACACAGTTGTGAGTTGATCAGCGTAGCAAATGTACGACCAACGCTCGATCAAGAGAACGTCACCCCATTACGACAGGCATTACTGGCTCGCTATGCACGACAGCTTACCGATTTGCCTGGCGTACAGCAGTTGGCAGATTCTGAAAAGAGAACGCTACACACGATTATTGAAGCGCAATATGTGATGACGCGCTTCCTGGCCGAGCGACGACAACAGCCGGTCTTGTTTACAGATGTTGGTGCGACAACCACCACGCTGATCGCTGCCGCACCAGATCACGTAAGTGCTGCAATCCACGGGGTTTGTGGCACCGCATTCGGGGTCAGCAATTTGTTATGCGAAGTTGGCCCTGCCGCAATTGCCCGTTGGCTACCATTTGCGATTGAAGAGCAAGAACTGATCGAACGAGTATTGCAGCGAACGTTACGCCCACAAACAATGCCCGTAACCCGCGAGGATTGTTATCTTGATCTGGCGATTGTGCGCGAAGCATTAGCTTTGGGAATGGCTACGTTGCGCGATGGACAGCCAGCTCTGACCTACAGCTATCTTGTTGTTAGTGGAGGTGCGCTGGTTCACGCCCCTCATCCTGGCATGACCCTGCTGGCGATCCTCGATGGTTTGCAGCCAGCGTATGAACTACCAGGCCTCCTGTTACCGATCCATCTCGACAGTCTGGGGCTGCTGGCGGTATGTGGTGGCATAGCAGCGCACAGCGCCGACGCAGCCGTATCGGTTTTTGATCGCGATATGCTGACGAATACGCCATTAGCAACCTGTATTGTATTACAGGGCGGCAACCGGTTCGGCGATCCGATCGCTGAGGTTGAACTGATCACTGTTGGCGGTGGTAGTGAACAAATCCAGATACGCAATGGTGATTTGCTCCGACTGCCGTTACCAATTGGCCGTTATGCGCAGGTAAAGGTGCGACCACGAGCCGGTGTGCGCGTAGGAAAGGCTGCGCCTGGTGAGGCGGTTGAGAGCGATCCGGCTGAAGTTCACGGCAGCCTGCTTGGCCTGATCATCGATGCGCGCGGACGACCACTCACCTTACCAGAGGATGGAGCAGAACGCCGACGACTTCTCTGGTCATGGTTGCGGGCAGTCGGCGCCGAGCACAGCGATAGTCCGTACCCCGAACCCATAACTGCTTTACCAGCGATGCCAGAACCAGTGGTACCATCCACGCCAGTTGCGCCCAAGCAACGGCGAAGCTGGTTTGGACGCCGGAAACAAGTGCCAACACCACCAGAAATGACCTCATCACCAGGGGATACAGCACCAGTAGAAGCGCCCGGTGACAATCTCGATGAGCTACGCCAGAAGGTCACCAAATCTGCACGTCGGAGTTGGTTCGGTCGGCGCAAATCGTAATGGCGTTGTATATCAAGGCTTTTCTACATTGTTTCCTGTCCGGCAGTGGTGTAGAAAAGAGAACAGAGGTAGCGGGGTGAGAGGGTTTCACCCTCCCACGAGCAGGGGACTAAGAGCCTGGTCAAAAACCCAGATTTCTCATTGGGCACGTACCGTACCCGTGCGACCATTGCGTGAGGGGTTGCCAATATTCTTTCGCTCCAGCCATCCCACGTTCCCTCTTCCTCTCCCCGCGTGGAAGAGGAAGGGGGCAAGGGGAAAGGGAAGGGTACCAGGCGTGCTCCGCAGCACCGGCGCTGAAACTGGCACCACCCGTTTCCATCGCGGCGAGGAGAGGCCTGCGGCGCAGGCCAACGTTCCCCGAACCATTCTGGAGATCCATGATCGCACCTCATCACAAGCCCAGGTTTGTGATGAGGTGCTTCGTTGCTCGCCACTTCAGCCGACGCCCCTGCTGAGCGACTGTTCAAAACCACGAGTTTCTGCTCAGGCTCCGAGGGGTGATAGTTGGCTGATGCGCCAACCGATAGATTCCCGCTACAGACCATACCACATGATGAGCTGGCGGCCTGCGCTTCACGAGAAACCGGGTAGATCGGGGATCGCCGTCAGTACATACATGATGTTCGTCGGTGTTGCTCAGTCCAGGGTTGAGAACACTGAAAAGCCTTTCTATCTGACATTGTACAGCACATATTATCGTTACCTGTGGTATACTACTCTCGTCAATTTTCGCAGGCGAGAAGGCGGTGCTCACGATGTCTGTTATTATCCAACACTGCAATACGCACAGCAGTTTAGCCGTTTGTCACAATCGTCGTCACCGTCGTCATAGTCAGCCAGTCGCACGATCTGGCTAGCGGCGCCTGTGCTCTTGTATGGATTGTTCTCAGGCCAGCTTGCCAGCACGCAGGCTGGCCTCTTCTATGTATCGACCTGTGAGTAGTGAAGGAACGTATGACCCACTTATACCTGATCCGCCATGGCGAATCGGTCGCCAATGTGAAACCAATTGTAGCCGGAATGAAAGGTGATGCCGGTCTTACCGAGCGCGGTATCGAGCAGGCCAAGCGTCTGCGTGATCGTCTGGCAACCAGCGGTGAGATCAAAGCCGATGTGCTGATTTCATCAACATTACCCCGCGCTCGCCAAACTGCTGAGATTATTCAACCAGCCCTGGGAATTCCAATCATCTTCGATGATGAAGTACAGGAATTGAAGGTCGGTGAAGCCGATGGAATGACAAACCAGGAGGCATGGGCCAAGTTCGGCGTTCCCGATTTTGACCGTTACCCATTACGACCGCTTGCTCCCGGCGGTGAAAGCTGGGGCGACTTCACCCTGCGCGTCAGTCGTGCCCTGACCCGCATTACCACAGAATACGAAGGAAAGACAATTGTCGTCGTCTGTCACGGCGGTGTGATTGATTGTTCGTTTATCCACTTTTTCCGAATGCCAAGCCTGGTGGTACCACCGATTGATTTTCATACCCGCAACACCAGTATTACCTGGTGGGAACGGGTGAATCGGCGTCATCAACAGCTCTGGCGGCTCAACGCATATAACGATATTGCTCATCTGCAAGGAATTGGCGTGGTTGAGTCGGTCCGCTGGGAAGACACCCATCCCGCTGCACCGGTACCAACCGAGGAGTAGGAACGTATGATGACATTTCTTGCTGACGGCCACGCTACCAGCCCACAAGGCTGGCGCGCCGCAGTAGCGGCCTGCGGGATAAAATATGCCAATCGTGATGATCTGGCCCTACTGGTCAGCGACTATCCGGCGACAGCAGCCGCTGTGTTTACCACTAACGCAGTGAAAGCCGCACCGGTACGCTACGATATAGCGCTTATGGCACAAGGTACTGATCTGCGGGCAGTCGTGATCAACGCCGGTAATGCCAATGCCTGTACTGGCGCCGATGGCGATGCTGCGGCTGTCGCAATGGCTCAGGCCGTCGAACAGACACTAGACCTCCCACCACACAGCACATTTGTTATGTCAACTGGAACAATCGGTGTTCCCATGCCGGTAGAGAAGATTGTGCGCGGGATCACCGTTGCTGCTCAGCGGCTGAGTCCTGAGCACGGACTAGCTGCGGCACGTGCCATCATGACCACCGATACCCGACCAAAACATTGCGCCGTGACCGTGACTCTTTCTGGTGGTCACGTCATTACTATTGGTGGGATGGCCAAAGGCGCTGGGATGATCCATCCTAATATGGCAACCATGCTGGCTGTCGTCACTACCGATGCGACCGTACCACGGCCAGTCCTCGATCAGGCGATGCGGCAGGCGCTAGAGGTGAGTTTCAACAGCATCAGTATTGACGGCGATACCAGTACGAACGATACGTTACTCGTCATGGCGAACGGAGCAAGTGCTGCGCCGCCCATTACCGATCTTGACACTCCTGACGGTGCTGCTTTTTGTGCCGGTCTGACAGCGGTTTGTCAACATCTTGCCCATGCCATTGTCCGTGACGGTGAAGGAGCAACCCGTTTTGTTACGATTACAGTGCGTGGGGCAGTCAACGATACCGAAGCTAAACTGGCAGCAATGACCATTGCCCGTTCACCATTGGTGAAAACGGCGTTGTTTGGCGCCGATCCCAATTGGGGGCGAGTGTTGTGCGCAATTGGTTATTCGGGGGCTACTGTTGATCCTGATCGAGTCGTGCTCTCGTTTGGTGGTATGCGGGTGTTGGAAAATGGGTTACCGTTACCGTTCGACGAGCAGGCTGCCCATCAGTTGCTCGATGTCGCCGAGATCACGATTGATGCCGATCTCGGCCTTGGCGAGGGCAAGGCAACAGTGTGGACGTGTGATTTGAGCTACGACTACGTGCGGATCAACGCCGCATACCGTACTTGATGCCGGGAAAAGATCATGGATCTCGCCGACTGCCAATCGATTGCGCGTGAACTGTGTCAGCGCCTTGCCACAGCAGCGGACGTTGCCATTGTCGTGGCAGGGATGATAACGCCCGCAGCACCGCTTACCGATTTTGATCCGATTGAGTTGTTGCTCATCACGGAGCAAGCACGGCAACGTCCACTGCACAGTTTCATGATGCGAGGTGTGCCGGTAACGATCCATCCTATCGCCGTCCCTGATCTGGAAGCGGTCTTGCAGGCACCCGATCTACGCTGGCCGCAATGGTTGAGCTGGCTGGCGCAGGTACAACCTGTGATCGGTACGGCTGAACAGGTACAGGACTGGTTATCACGAGCCAGGGCGTTACCAGAACGTGTCTTTTACCAGAGCATCATTCCGTATCTGCCGCAATTGGTATTCCAGCGTTACAGTGAATTACGGGCAGCTACCGTGCGGCGTCAGGCTTCGGTGGCAAGATTGCTGGTGTCTGAATTATTGATGGAAATGATCAGCGCACTCTGTTTGATCAACCGTTGTTGGACCACACAACAGCGATATGCTGGTCTGAACGAGAGTTTTTCTTTCCCGTTACAACCGCGTGATTGGCCGCAACTGGCTCCTGCACTGATCGCAGCGCAAGAGCTTGATGAGATCGGACGGCTGGCCGGCACGCTGATCGGGAATTACTGGCAACTCCTGGTACGTTGTAGCCTACAGATCGAAAACTACCAAACGACCGCCAGTGCACCATTGTGATACGAAAGAGGAGGATTGTCGATGGAACACCGGCTCTGGGGAGGACGGTTTAGTGAACCTACGGCGGCAGAGATGCGCCGCTTCAACGACTCATTCCATTTTGATGTGCGTCTGGCCGAGGTTGATATTGCCGGTAGTATTGCCTGGGCCGGTGCGCTGGCACAAGCTGGCCTGATCAACGAGACCGAACATGCCGATCTTATCCGTGGTTTGGAACAAGTGCGAGCTGAATTCGCAAACGGTACGTTCGTGGCCGTAGAAAGCGATGAAGACATTCACACCGCTGTCGAACGTCGGCTGCGTGAACTGATCGGCGATGCGGCGCTCAAGCTTCATACCGGACGTTCGCGTAACGATCAGGTCGCTACCGATATGCGTCTCTACACCATCGGGATTGCCCGTCAGCTTAACCTCCGTTTGCGTGATCTGCAACTAGCGCTCTTGTCGCAAGCCGAACAACATACTGCGACGGTTATGCCAGGCTATACCCATTTGCAGCGCGCCCAACCGATTACGTTTGGGCATTGGTGCTTAGCTTATGTTGAGATGTTTGCCCGTGATCGGAGCCGTCTTGAGGACGCGATTCGTCGCATGCGTGTGCTCCCACTCGGCGCAGGTGCGCTGGCCGGCAATTCGCTTGTGATCGAACGTGAGCGGCTTACCGAATTGCTCGATGAATTTGATGAATTAGCGGCGAACTCGCTCGATGCGGTCAGTGATCGCGATTTCGTCGCTGAAGTTCTCTTCGACTGTGCCCTGATTGGTGTCCATCTCAGCCGGTTGGCCGAAGACATCATCCTCTACACCAGCGCTGAATTTGGGTTTCTCGAACTGGCCGACGCCTACAGTACAGGCTCAAGTCTGATGCCACAAAAGAAAAATCCTGATAGTATGGAGTTGTTGCGCGGTAAGAGTGGTCGCCTGCTGGGAAACCTCGTAGCATTGCTTACGGTATTGAAGGGATTGCCGCTGACCTACAATAAAGACATGCAAGAAGATAAGGAACCACTCTTTGATAGCTTTGACACCCTCGATCTGGGGCTACAAATAGCGGCAGCGGCCATTACGACAATGAAGGTGAAGCCCGAACGAATGGCAGCAGCCCTCGATGATGCGATGCTCGCTACCGATCTGGCCGATGAACTGGTACGCCGGGGCATTCCCTTTCGTCTGGCGCATAGCAAGGTAGGACGATTGGTGCAGCGGGCATTGGCGCTCGGCGTAAGCTTGCGCCACTTGCCACTCTCTGAATATCAGGCCATCGAACCTACCCTCGATGCGAGTATCTACGCAGTATTCGACATGGCGCGTAGTGTAGCCCAAAAATCGAGTTACGGCGGCACCGCGCCCCAGCGAGTACGTGAGCAATGCGCACGCTGGCGCGAATTGTTAATGCAGAACGACTGAGTCGTACCCCGATAACAGATGGAGGATTACAAAAACAGCCATGACTAGCCCATTGTACGCACCTCCGGTAAGTTTACCGGTGCTTCACATCCGATCTGACGCTGCTGTCACCATTCGCCGGGCGCGGGTCAGCGATGTACCGCGGTTATACGAAATTATTAACTACTACGCAGCGCGTGGTGATATGCTTCCCAAGACCCTCGATCAGCTCTACAATCGGGTACGCAATTTTAATGTGGCCGAGGCCGATGGTGAAGTGATCGGTTGTGCCGCCTTGCATATTACTTGGGCCGATCTGGCCGAGGTGGTCAGCGTTGCAGTCCATCCGTCGTTCCAGGGGCGCGGGATCGGTCGAAAATTGGTCGAACCACTCTTCACCGAAGCGATGGAACTAGGCATTCCTACACTCTTCACGCTTACCTTGCAGGTTGGTTTTTTCAGTGCGCTGGGATTTCGCGAGATTCCCAAGTTACGGCTCCCGCACAAGATCTGGCAAGATTGCGCCACGTGCTTTAAGCAAGATCGTTGCGATGAAGTAGCGATGATTCGGCAGTTGCCGTAGGTGAGAATTCGTTGTCTCGGCACATAATTTGGTGCGACAAATCACCAAAGACACGGAAGTTGCACAATTTCGGGAAGCGCCATCATCCTAGGGGTATCCGTTATGCTATACCCGACAATCGTGCTAAAAAAGAATGAAATACGTGCAACATACCTGAGCATCGTCAGCACGCGGGCCTCTGGCCCGCGTAAAGGTTATTTTGTAGACACGTGCTTAAAACCGCTTCGTGGCGCGTTTTACGCTCGCTAGTGAGCAAGCTTCCTCCATATCCTGCCGGAGGTTTTAACGTTCTGTCCCTACCTAGCAGTGATGATGAAGAAGGGAGCGAGAGGGGCGGATTTGGAACCTACCCCCAATGGCGTGCTGACGTGTTTCGATGTTTCTACCCGCTTCCATCAAGACGCGGGCCAGAGGCCCGCGTACCCAGGGAATAGGAGCATATTTCAGACACACTCCGCGAGCTACTTCTTGATAATCGGAAGATAGCGCACTGCTGGAACAAAAACGGTTTGCGTCGCTCCACCGTAGACTAATCTCGTGCTATTCTCAAGCAGCTCTACATTCGTGATCCGTGCAACATTACCCACTGCACCAGCACGTAGCAGAATCGCCACCTGCACCTCATTGCTAGCAGGAAGATCGACAATATTCCAGCTTACCTGTCCGCCGCTTTGTGTTCCACCATCGCTGATTGCCACTACCTCAACACTATCAGGCAGATCCACGACTAACTCAAGATTAGTCAAATCGGCGCCTGCACCCTGACCAAAGTTAGAAACAGTAAACACAACTGGAAACGTCTCACCGACTTCAATAAATTGTGGCGCTTCAGAGCGTACAAATGGCAACGGCTGATCGATCCGCGTTACAGTAGCACCACGGGTATTGTTGCGGATAAGCGATCCACCATTGGCTTCGACCCGATACGTATCGGCAACAACATTCGCAGAAGCCTGAACCTGGTAGGTAAGAGCGATAACATCTCCTGGAGCGAGACTACCAACCGACCAGGTAACCTCACCAGTGCCGCTGTTGTAAATACCGCCATCACTGATGCTGCCCGTTACCAGCGTAGCACCCGTCGGAACAGTCGAGAACACCTCGACATCACTCAGCGTCGTTGGCCCACTATTAGCAACGAAGATTACGTACTCAAACGGTTCATCCGGTGCTGCCGCTGAGAGATACCAGAGGTAGAGGTCAGGATCATACAACTGCAACTGCCAGACATCAACATGAGGCTGGTTGTTGATCTGCGCAGTAATCCAATCGGCGAACGAGGCAGTTTTCGCGTACACACCGGGGAAGTTCGGCCAGGCACAACCGGTTCCAAAACTAACGATACCGGCATGAAGCAACCCACCGGAGCCATCTGGAACCATCAGTGGCCCACCGCTGTCACCCTGACAGGTATCAATCCCACCGGATGAATACTGCCCGGCGCAGAGGTGTAACGATTCATTCAATCCACCACTGTAGCGCTCATTACACGTCGCTAGGTCAACAATCGGGACGCTGGCCTTATGGGCCACGTCAGGAAAATCAAGCCCTGTCTGTGGTAAGCGATTACCCCAACCGGCAATTTGGGCGGTTGTACCTACTGCAAAACGAGCTGCGTCCGCCGGAGTAGCAATCTTGATTGGTGTGATGCCGATCACTGGATCGGCCAATTGTAACAAAGCGACATCGTTGGCGAGAGTTGACCCTTCAATGTAGAGCGGATGGGCAATGATTGTTGCCACACTCTTTCGCTGAGCTGAGGTCGCCTGCGACAGGTCTTGCTGACCAACTAACACCTCCACTGCATTTGGTGCAACCGTGCCTTCCTCTGAAACTAAACAATGCGCTGCCGTAAGCACCCACTGAGTCGTCGTGAAATCACCGCCATCGTCAATAAGCGCACCACCACAAAATGCAAACGCCTCATCGGTAATCGACGCATCGAGCAACGCCACCAGCCACGGATAATCACCCGGTTGCACCGGTTCACCGCCAACAATACTAAGAGTTGGCGGCGGGAGTGGACGTGATAATGCACCCGATGGTAGCATCCACGTCATGATCAGAGCGAACAGAATCCCCCTCCAGAATAGTTTTCGCACGGCATCTCCTTGATCATTCCAAAAATCATGTAACGTTACCGATTTTAATAATAACAAAAGCAACGTGATTTGTCAATGAAAGAGAATGTCATATTGCGACCATTCCTGCATTCAGCAGTACCCAAAACGGTAGATCAGGCTGTTGCATCGATGAAGTAAAAAAGTGGTATATTAGACGTGAGCTTTTCCATGTTTAGCTCTAGCAGGAAAATTGAGCAGAAAGGCTTGTTTCACCACAATCTTACTAAAGCCACATAGGAACAATCCGAGGACCGGTACAACCCTGGAGATGAGCACCTAAAGCAAGGAGACCACGTATGAGTCCAGATTTAGAACGACTGATCGGTCGGGCAGTTCTTGATCCCGACTTTCGCAAGCGGCTGCTTGATGATCCTGATGCAGCGGCGAAGGAAGCCGGCCTGCAACCCGATCCAGATGAGATGGAGCGCCTGCGCAAAGCCCTAACCGATCCAGCTCAGCGGAAACAGCTTGAAGATATTGATCGGCAGGTTGCTGCGCCGCGTTGGTATTAGGGCATGTCTGAAAATTCTGACCATTTAGTCCATGGTTGTATCTTTTCTTGTTCTCCTTCCCCCTCTTATGAGGAAGGAGGACATAAACAGGTACAATCGCAAGAAGAACAGCCTAGAAACAAACGCTTTATTGCGGATTCAAAGACAATGATACTGTCTATCTTAGCCTAATAGCACGTGCAGACACAGACAGTATCTCTGAACACTTGAGGACATTCCCTGATTGAGGCGCATTCGACGAGCATCTGTAAGGAATATGAATTTGCATGACATCCAATCACTTAATGAACTGTTGAAACAGCTCGATACGGAAAGCGATCAAATACGCTTGCGTTCAACCTTACAAATACTTAACCGGATCGTACTAACCCTTACCCTGTTAGCACTTCTTATTATGCTTGTTCCACCGCTCTCAACTATAGATTCTTATATTATTGTTTTCCTTTCAATTGCGGTTAATATTCTGATTGAATGGTTAATCCAGAGAGAGCGCACGAACGTTGGTTCATATATTTTTGTAATTTGGACAAATTTTGGTATTATTATTTTTATGATTTCGAACGCCATTGCACGAGAAATGGTTAATATAATTCTGTTTGCAGAAACTATACCGTTGTTTATTATCTTGGGCAGTCTATTATTAGGTTGGAGATTTGCAGGTATTATTATGGCAATAAATCTAATAATAGTCTTTTCTGTTTTCTATTGGTTCTTCACTACAACGGGAACATCACGAGGTGTGTTTGAAGAAACGACTGGGCTATTTATACCAGTTTTAATCTATTCCGTTCTTGTTTGGGCGGCAATTTCATTTTACCAATATTATCTAACCGCTTCACGTCATAAATTGAATCAGGCGCGGACAAAACTCTTGCAAGACCAAATACTTCGCCACGATCTGGAAATCGCTCATATGCTTCTGCAACGCCTCTACCCATCGGCACCACCACCGATAGACCATATTCAGATCGTGGCATATTCGGAGCCGGCCCGTGAGACGAGCGGAGATTTCTACGATTTTGTGCGGATGCCCGATCAACGTTGGGCCATCGTTGTGGCCGATGTGACCGGTAAGAGTATTGCTGCCGCAATGGTGATGGTCATGGCACGCTCGATTCTCCGCGCCGCTATCATCAACCACCAGCGACCGGAAGCAATTCTGCGCGCTGCAAATAGTGCTCTTTGTGCCGATGGGATCGATAACCAGTATGTCACTGTTTTTCTGGGTATTCTCGATTCGCAAAACAATACGCTCCAGTTTGCGACTGCCGGTCACCCTTTTCCATTTCTCCGTCGGAACGGTCAAATTCAGGAGATCGGTTATGGTAGCCTGCCCCTGGGCACACGACTGAGTGTTGATTACCGTGAGACAACGTTGCAATTGCAAGCAGGTGATCAGATATTTCTTTTAACCGATGGCTTTTTTGAAGTACAAAATGCTCACCATGAAATCTTCGGTTTTGACCGTCTGATGAACCTTCTTGATCAGGTCGATCCGAACGATCCGCAGCGAGCAATGGAACAACTCCTGGCGACTATCAATCAGTTTTGTGGTCAAGTTGAACGAAGTGATGATATGACTGCACTGATCATTCAGGTGCTCCCGCAAACGTATGCTGCAACTGCTACCGTCTGAAGAAGACTACTGGCAATCTGTGTCAGCGCAATTGATGACGTTGATTGAACCGCTCCCCCCAACACTCCGTCAGCCGCTCGTTCAAGTGCTCGACAACTCGATTCATCGTCTTCTCACTCTCTGGCCTGTCTGGTTGTCGTCTTTGATACCTCTTCCAACATCGAGCCGAGATCGGCTCGCTTTAGCAACCTTATGCGGCGGTTGGGCAGCAGCAATCCGTGATGCGTGCCTCGATGGCGAGCTAACCCACCTGGCTGCACCACTGAGTCGGGCATTGTGGCGCAGAGCATGGTACATGTTTGGGACGCTGGGCATCGATCTGCGATTACTGCTAGAGTTAGAACAGCGCATGGTTGCTGCATATCGAAAAGAACTTGCCGCCCGCACGGCTACCGGCTGCTGGCAACCAGCACAACTACGGCTGTTAACAGCACGTTGGGTTTGTGATCGAGCTGCGGGCTGGCACGCTGTGCAGCGTGCTCATCTGATGCTGGCCGGTGTGCTGCCAGATCACCCGCTGACCCTGACATTGACCAACGCACTTGATGCACTGATCCTGGCCCGTCAGCTCGGTGATGATGTTTCTGATCTGGCCGATGATGTTCGCGCAGGCCGAGCCGGTTGGCTTATCCGACTCATTGCCGAGGAAATCTGGCGGGCTGAGGGCAAAGCAACGCCAATCGAAGAGCAACGTATCGTCGGACGCTGGCTGCTTGATACAACGCTACGTCAGAAAGTGGTACGCTTCCATGCAACGTTATGTCAATATACAATGCAGGTATTACAACCATACACCGGGTACATTCCCCGACTGATTGATCTGGTTAGCTCAGAGCGAGATGTCGGACCGATGATAGCAACCATGAACCTGTTAGTACTCCCACACTAGCCGCTCGCGCCATTGGTTAATCCGTTCGTCACTATCAATACACGCATCTAGCGCAATCCGTGCGTGGGTTAGGGCACTATCGCGGCCAATGAGAACTAACCGGCAAAGCGGAACCGGTCGCTCTTTGATTCGTAAGGCACTGCTATTCACACGCCCGGCAACCACATGCACTTCATCAGCCCACGGTGAATCGGTACAGTAAACAATACCTTTGGCGCGAAACAGGCCTTGTTCGGTAAGCTGGCGTAAGGTTTGTTCCAACATCGAACGGCATAACGGCAGATCGGCGTACCAGTCGATAGCGGCAAATTCGCTGTGCTGGTGCGGTAACGAATCCGGGATCGAACCATCGTAGCGCGGACTGAAAATCAGTTCAGGTGCGACATCGCCATACACGGCTGAAACAATTGGCGCACGCCGATTAATTGAGCGCAGCCGTTCATCGAGATGTTGCCGGGTCTGAGGAGCCACCAGATCGGTATGCGTCACCAGGATCAGGTCGGCAAGTTGAAGCTGACGCATTGTTAGTGGTGAAACAGCCATAACACGGTCAAAATCGGCTGCTGAGACGAGGGTGACTAGTGTATCGAGCGGAACATCGGCGGCTCGCAACTGGCGGATCAGTGCACCCGGTTCAGCAAGGCCGCTGGTCTCGATAGCGATTGCCGCCAGCGGGCCACTATCGATCAACGTTTCAAGCGCAAGCAAGAGATCACTCCCTGCCACACAACACACACAACCACCCGTTAGCTCGATCAACGGAGAAGCACCATGCTGCGCCAACAACGTACCGTCAATCCCCAGCGCACCGAATTCATTGACGATAACACCGATACGACGATCAGCGCGTTCTAACAAGCGGCGCAGCAGCGTTGTCTTGCCACTGCCGAGAAACCCGCTGATCAGCGTAACCGCCGGAGTTGTCCACTCACTTTGTATCGGCATAACCGGTCAATTCCACATACCCTCGACCACGCATGCTGCCACTCACCTCAACTGCACCCTCCCAGTAGACGACAGACGTTGGTAGTTCCTGGTCGCGTAGCGCTGGCGTCACCTTAAGCTCGATCCCATAACGCGGAATGCGCATGTACCAACCAGATGGGTACACTGCCCCACTCCGTGGACTACGCCAGGTTTCGGTTACTTCCAGCTCTACATCACCAGGGCCAAGAATAATCACCGTATCATCGGGAAGAAGCAGACTTCCACCGACAAACGGTGATGGCTTGCCATCTGCCGCCCGAAGCTGGTAATACATTAGATCGTGACCACTCTCAAGCTGTAAGGCAAACCAGTCCCAACCGATCACACCCTCTTCGAGTGCGCTGGTACCCCACTCGCGATCCATCCAGGTTAGACCATTCACGGTATATGTCACAGAGCCGATCCGAATGGTACCACTGCTCACCATGCGCGTCAGTGAATAGTAAGCCGATGCGTTGCCAACTTGCGAACCCTTCTGACTCACGCCGGCATTTCCCTGTAAGACCGGTGGCCGACTGTTGACCGCCACCAGATCGAGGGCCACATCATCTTGGGCAGCGCGGAGCCGCATCGTCATACCTTCAGGTCCACTGCCTTCTACCGACCAGTCATTCAGAAAGACGTGGAAGGGATTACCACTGGCACCCGCCAACCCTACTGCGGCCCGACTAAAACGCTCGAAGGCATAGAAGCGTCCCCCATTAATATCACTGATGGCAAAGTGAGCCATGTAGACTTCATTGGTCGCCCATGCCGAATCACGGGCCGGCAGGTACGGGCTGAGCGCTCGTCGGAAGAAGGTCAGTTGGAAACCAAAGCGCCGTCCGTTTTCGGCTGTCAGATTACCGGTATAGTACCACCACTCAGTTTGAAACGTTTGATGCGGGCCGTGATCGGCAGGAAAGATGAAAGGTCGTGGTTCAACAACACGCTCAAAGCCAGCGATGTCACCGGCATTCACGGCCTCAATTGCGCCAATGGTAGCCTGAACGACCGGTCGAGCTGGTGAGCTACAAGCGGTGAGGAATATTGTGATGATTATCAGCGACCATTTTGCGAAAGAGTGCATAACTTTTTGCCTGTTGCAACGATTACGTATATAGGAATTCTTTTTAGTAGTGTACCACGGATTGATGCAGATTCTCAGGATCGATGGAAAAGTGAGCCAGCAGAGCACACTGCTGTGCGTCCCTAGACGACACAGCGGGCAATGGGTTCTGCACTCATAGTAGTATGAGGCTCGCGTTCTCAAAGCTCCAGGATTGTATAAAGCCCATTTAGAGAGGAAACTATGATCAACCCTGACGATGATGCCCGCGTGCTTGTGGTTATTGTGCCAAAACCACGAGACCTGGAATTAGTACGTACCGCAGGTTGGTACCGACTACCGCTGGCCCATACGCCACCGCAACTCGCCGCCGATTACCTGGCCTTTTATCAACCGGCCTCATTTGGTCAGGCGCGCTGGCAGATTCAGTACTATGCCGCTATTGTACGTTACCAGCTTGTACACCGCCGTGATCTCCTCCCTGCGGAGACAACCCACCCACGAGCCGGTGATCGCTACTACCGCATTGACGTAGGGCCGTTACAAGAACTCGAGCGACCGATACCATCCGCACGTTTGCGCCGGATCACCTTCATTGCGACAACCTTTGGCCGTTTGCGGCAGGCTATCGATGTCACGGATCTGTTCACCCCACCGCCACCGCCAGAGGTATGGGGTGGCGGTTTAGCCGGTAAAGCAATCACCTAGTCGGTCAGTACGCGCCAGCGTAATGTTTGACCGGCAGCGAACGGCACGACATCACCGTACCGTGGTGGTACCGTCCAGGGGTCTTCAACCAATCGCACCTCGCGCTGCGGTGGCTTCAACCCATGAATACGGCAAGCATTACCGCTCACAAAATCGGGCAAACGGTCGAGCGCATGATGACGCTCAAACAGTTCAACCAGCATCGGCAACAGCACCGGCGCCGAAAAGACACCGGCAGCGCAAAACGCCGCCTCCTTGCGCTCAATCGGGTGCGGTGCCGAATCACTGCCAAACATCAATTTAGGATGACCAGACAGAGCTGCGGCCAAAAGTGCATCGCGGTCTGACGGTCGTTTGGCAATTGGTTTACAGAACAGATGAGGTTGTAGCAGACCACCAGCTACATCATCAAGGGTAATCAAGAGATGGTGGAGCGTTACTGTAGCAAACAGGTTCGGGTAGCG
This sequence comes from Chloroflexus sp., assembly GCA_017743535.1. Taxonomy (GTDB): domain Bacteria; phylum Chloroflexota; class Chloroflexia; order Chloroflexales; family Chloroflexaceae; genus Chloroflexus. The sequence goes on along the minus strand of JAGHYT010000003.1, from coordinate 69,149 downwards.
GTCAAGTAATTCGAGCGCCGCAGCCGTCGTGATATGTTCCATCACAATTCGTAGACGGGGGAAGGTCTGGGCCCAGCGCTCATACACCGGTAAGAATTCAGTTTCACGATCCAGCACAAAACCGTGGCTTTCACCGTGTACAAGCAGGGGAATCCCTAACTCTTCCATAACGGCCAGGGTCGGCTCAATTGCTTCCAGATCACTTACCCCACCGGTACTATTCGTGGTCACACCCTCAGGGTAAAGTTTGATCGCAAAGATTCGCCCACGTAATGCGTGCAAGGTAGCGGCATCGTAAGCGCGGAAAAAGAGGGTCATCAGTGGCATAAACGGATACGACGCCACTGCAGAGCGTATTTCGGCCTCGTATGCCGCAAGCCGATCAAGATTATCAACCGGTGGCACCAGATTCGGCATGATCACCGCACCGGCAAACTGAGCTGCAGAAAATGGCGCTACCAGCCGGAGCATCGCTCCTTCACGCAGATGAAGATGCATATCAAGTGGAGCAAACAGCGAAATAGTCATAGACGTTTTCCTGGCTGACGTGGCAGACGCAGACGTGCCGCCACAAACCGATCATGGGGAAGATTGATTGCTGCCGTAATCCGGCTAATTTCAGCACTTTCAGCACCAGAAAGTTCGCCGTCGGCAAGCGCAACGGCAAAGAGTGCGTCAAGAAATCGTTCACGCTGCTCGACAGTTGTTGCGTCGGCAAACGCCTTGGTAAGACGAAAAAAATCGAGATTGGAAGCGCTCTCAGTCAAGGCTATTTCAGCGACCAACGTTGCCCGAGTATGATCCAGATGCCACCACTCTTTGAGGATGGTCACAATACGGTCGTGCTCTGCGGGAGTCACCTGATCGTCAACACGAGCAATCAGGGCAAGGAGACCACCGGCCAGCGTTAAGACGTGCAATTCATCGCGGTCTATCCCAAGTGCGTCGATGTCCTGCCCCAATCGCATATGTAAGGCATAGTAAATACGATTACGGAGAAATTCCGGCAACAGTTCCTCACGATTCGGACCAGGAGCACGAATTCCGAGTGCAACCCGAAAAGCCCGTCCAAGCTGATGCAGCACACTCTGGCCATCACGCCCTAGAGCATGCTGAATTGCTTGCACCACCTCACGTTCAACCGGTGTCACTACTCGATCCGCAGCCACCAGCCGCTGAATCGTGTGTAAAACCAGCTGACGTTCTTCCGACGTCACGATCAGGTCACGCAGTTCATCGACCAGGCGTGTGCGTTCAGCCGCTTCAACTGGTGAAGAGAGATACATTTCCAACTCGGCCCACTCATCGGCGGTCAAGGCGAATTGACCGCCGGTTTGACCAAGTTCGGCCAGCAACCGTTTGAGATCGTTGATTTCATCAAGTGAGAGTTCGCCATCGGCCCAGGCTGCTGCAATAATCACTTTCGCCAGGGCCATGACCAGTGGATGTTTTGCCATGACAGTTCCCGATGTTCCCCAAGAGCGATAATCATTGGATGTTTACGCTTGTGCGACGCGACCGCTGAGCGGATTTTGTCAGCGCAGACCTCGAAAGAACAGGTTTGCCACGTTTTCGATACCTGTACTGCGAAGTTCCTCAATACAGAGGATGAAAGCTCCTGTATTTTGAAAGACAGTACTATACAGAAGACCAGAAATATTGTACAATAACTAAGAAGAGATTATCTACCGGTAAAGAGGCCGGACACAGCAATGTCGCTCGCCCATTTGGGTAGAGCGACGTTTGACATTTAAGGAGTAACACCATGCAATCTCAACCTCGTTGCCCACGTTGCGATCAGCCGCTGGTACCAGAAGGTATGTACCTCCGTTGTACGACGCACGGTCTCTTCTTCCGCTACGGCCCCCGCCGGTTGTTAGCCGCACCGATGACAGTTGAACGACACGAGCCATTACTACCCTGGCAGACGTTGAGTGAAGAACCTGCCAGAAAATTATCGCTACCAACCACCACCACCGCCGCGGCCACCAAATGAACCACCACCACCACCGCCGCCGAAAGAGCCACCGCCGCCGCCACGGCTACTCCATTCACTTGAATCCGACGATGAACTCCATGAGTAGCTATGCCCCCAACCACCGGTCATATTCCCCAGCCGTATTAGTGTTGAGACAATAGTATCAGTAGCCTGGGGTGAGATAACCGGTGGTTGAAGTGTTTTAAGCACATCATCGGCTCCTGCATCAATTTCCTGCGCTTCGCGCAAGGCGGTACGTAACGCTTCTTCTCCATTGATTGGTAACCGAATCTGATGAAACCGTTGCTGCAATGCCGTAATTTGCCCCGCCACCGCAGATGAAACCCCCAATGGCGATGTACGTTGTAGTTGAGTGATGCGGTTCAACTTTTCACGTACCCGCTGCAAAACCTGATTGAGTTCAGCACGTAACGTTTCTAAACGCTGTACTTCGGCATATGCCTGCTGGTACGTCGTGGTTGCAGCCTCGGCCAGAGACTGGTAATGGTTAATCGCTGCGGTCAATGCCTGCCGACGGGTTTCATCTTCATTTACCTCTGCCTGACGGAGTAGAGTGTATGCCTGTTGCAGCATTGTCCGTACCTGCTCAAGCTGTTGGCGGACTGCTAGGGAAAGATCAGCATCGTGAACAGCCACGTAATGCACCAGCTTTTGCACTTCATTGGTTGCCAATTGCTTGATCTGCTGCGCACGCTCACGTAAACGATTGGTCTGCTCAACTTCATCGCGGGCGCCGGCCAGCGCTTCATCGGCCAGGCGATCAGCTTCTTGCGCGGTACGAACCAGTTGCAGCCAATCGGGTTTTGCTTTGGCTGCTTCGGCCTTCGCCGTCGCCAACAGAGCTGCCGCCTGCCTTAGTAGAGCATCAGCCTGGGGACTAACATCGGGATCGTGGGCCGCAACAAACGACCGGCCACTGTCAATTGACCGTTCAGCCTCAGCCATGATCTCACGGGCGATAGATCGGGCTTCTTCCAACGCACGAAGCCGATCAGTAATCGCTGTAATCAGCCGTGCCGCGTGATCAAGTTCCTGCTCGGCAGCATCAAGATACGAGCGCGCAGCCAGAAATTCTTGTACTTCCATCGTATTCGCTGTTCGCGCCTGCTTCCAATGCTCAAAAGCACGTGCAACGGCTGCCTCTGCCTCACTACCGTTTCCACGAATATCAGCCCATGTGCTCTCGGCAAATTCATCAACCAGATCAAATGCTTCGCGCCCAGCGGCAATCAATTTCGCCGTTTGCGGGCCACGTTTGGCCAGTGCTGCAATACGACGTTCGTTGTCAGCTCGGATAGTCGGGAGATCAAAGCCTTCGCGCTGCGCCCGTGCAAGCGCTGCTTCAGCTTCTGCGATTGCAGTGGCTGCCGTCGGTATTGTACCTTGCTGTAACGTATCTGCCAGTCGATCCAGCGCTGCTCGCGCTTCATCAAGCGCTCCATGGCAGGCTTCCATCCGATACCCCTCGGCGGCCAGCGCCTCTGCAGTGCGGCGGCCCTGAGGAATAGCGGCCCGTACTGTTGCATACCGGTCGAGAATGTCAATCAGGGTCTGTCCGATTACCGACGCCTCTTGCGCTGCTTGGATCGCCTCAGTAGCCTCTAATCGCTCTAAAGCCGCTTCTGCTCGATGAAGAACAGATTGAATCGGCCTGAGCACGGCTGCATGATCGGTTAGTTCCTTCCCAAACTGCGGCAAGCGCTCAGAGACGTCGGTCAGGACTTTTTTTGCGCGTGCAACATCCTCCTGCGCCTGACGCATCAATGCTTCATAATGAGCACGCCGTTGATCAAGCGCATCAAGGTGACCGGTAACCTCACTGGCTTTTGCCTGTAGCTGTTCATAAGCGGTTGCTGCTCTCTCTAACCGCTGCACCGATGGCTTTGCTTCACGTTCCAGTTGCTCGCCAATCTCGTCAAAAGCGACTTTTAAGTCGGTAAACGCTTTACGCACGACCTCCTGCATCTGCTCTAACTCGGCTACCGCTGCTGGTGGATACGAAAGACGGTCAAACTTCGCCTTCTCGAGCGAACTGTTAAATCGTTGCCCAAGCTGCACGATCAGGGTGCCAATCCGTTCACGAGCATCACGCAATCGCCGCTCGGCAGCCTGACGAGTCTTTTGGCGACGGCGAAGCTGGTACACACCGACACCGGCAGCCGCTACGCCAGCCAGACCCAACCCGCCGATCACGACGGGGGTTAAATCGGTATTGATGGTAATCCCGCCACCCGGACGTGGCGGATTAACGATTGCAGCTTCAATGGCCGTTAATGCACTCGTTACACCGCGCGTAAAATCGCCATCTGATAGACCAGGGTTAAGTTTATCGGTACGGATCAGCTTGTAGTTGTCATTGACTGCCAGCGCGTCGCTCCATTCGTCACCGAACCAGATCGCACTATAGCGATCATTCACTGCGACGTAAATGGCAATCAGCATCGAGCGCACAGCTCCATCACTACGAGCCAGGCCGTCGGCGATGAGCCGTCGTTCAAAATCAGCTTCACCACCGGAATCAACAACATACACTGCTACCTGTGCTCCACGGCGTAGCAGCGGGTCAGCAGCGGTCTGAACGGCAGGTTTATTCAGACGACCAGCGGGATCGAAGATCACCAGCTGCCCCTGCGCCCATACCTGCGTCAGGAATACTAGAGCAAGCACCACCCCGATCCACCAGCGCAATGCGATTCGCATGCCCAATCTCCTCTCTACAGCACCTTTCGGTCAACAGGTGTGAGCATTTAAAAGACGATGAAGCGGTGAGCAGACGATTTCACAGCACGCTTCATGCTCTCCTCCTTTTTTACGCTGAAATAGCGGCTGACGTTGCATAATTTCATGGGCGTGGAGAACCACTGCCTGGATTGGGAAGGTCACGGGCATCTGCGGGCGGTGTCAAACGAACAGGACGGTTAATATCACTCAACCGGACATCAAGGACAAACGAAAAAGGTTGAGCCTGCCCTTGCGGATCAGTTGCCGTACCATCGAACGTGATTGTCAACCGACGCAGATAGCCATCTGCACATACCAGTATGCGAGCAGTGGCTTCGGAAACGGTACTATCAGGCAACTGGGTAGGTAAGCCAACTGCACCTAGACTGGAAAAGAGAGCGGTCGTAGCGTCACGGTCGCCCAAGTATTCCTGACATTGCACACCATCTTGCTCGACGACTGCCCCAGCGGTGAAGCGGCTGAAATCGGCACCTGAACGGCTAACTGCGCTTAATGTCGTATCAACCTGCGTTGGCGGGGTAGCGATGGCACTCTGTTCTGGCGTTAGTCGGTACCAGACATCATCGGGCGCACCGAGGAAGGTAAGCGGCCCGCGCACATAACTGACACCACCAACCGTCATAGCCTGTAGGCCACGGGTCACATCGGCGCCGAGAAACGCTGCCAGAAAACCGCGCAGTGTGAATGAAACATCGGCACCGGCAAACTGCCCATCGAGAGTCAAGAGATCGGTTAGATTATTCCCCAGATTAAAACCGCCAACCAGACCACTCCCACGCAATGACAGTTGCATCCGGTAGGTATCGATATTTGCCGTCTGCCGAATTGCCGCTGGAATTGCCGTGCCTGCCGGTTCTGCGACGGGTGTTGGGGTTAGGGTTGGCGTTGGTAATGGTGTTGAAGTTGGTACCGGCGTAGGAGATGGTACCGGTATCGGAATGGCTGTCGGCGATGGCGTCGGTGTAGCAGGTGCACCACATCCGATGAGAAGCACGGTTACCAGAAGAAACACAAATAGACGCACAAAACCGTCCTTTCTGCTCAGACACATTGCCGGGAAGACATGCAGGGCAATGCGCATGCTGATTATAGCAGTGGCTATGCAGAGATCGCAAAGTAGCGGGTAAAGAAGGAAAAGGTGAAGCACCCTGCTTCATTCGCGGTAGCAGTTGCGCTCAGCGCATAATCGCAGTATGATATGACAAACGTATGCGCAGACAGGAGGCGAGCGATGGATCTCTGGATTATGATCGGTATCGTCATCTTCGTCTTTATTGGTCAGGCCATTTTGTGGTCGTGGGTCATTATTCGGCGCAATCAAGTAGCTCCCGACGTTAAAATCTTTAACTGGCGTGAACTGTCACAGGCATTCGATCGCTGGCTTGAAGAACGGCAGCGGCGGCGGCAGCGACGTTCATTCTAGGCCTGAACGTGCGCGGAATGTCTGCATCATCCGGCAATCGTCGGTGCTCAGGCCTGATCAGCCCCTTTCTGCATCATAAAGAACAGAAAGGGGCAATGTTCATGTTCTTCGCTACCGTCTATGCTCCAGCTTTCAGGCGGCTACCCGATCCCACTTAAGGGCAGAGGCAAGATCGGCGGCAGTAGTTACCTCTGACAAATCAATACCAAGCGCAACAATTGTCTGAGCAACTTCTGGCCGGATACCAACCAGTGTAACGGTTGCTCCCAGCAAACGAGTAGCCTGTACCAGTTGCATCAACCCTGAAGCAACCGTCGTATCAACAAAGGGCATCCCGGTAATATCAATCACCAGATGACGGGCGTTTGTCCGATCAATTGCCTGTAGCGCAGTAGCCTGAGCCAGGGCCATTCGTTCTGAGTCAAGCTCACCAACCAACGGCATGATCAACGTCTCGTGGGTAACAGGCAGCACGGGCATACTTAAACCACGTATCAGCTCACGTTGATGTTCATTCTCACGTAACAACCGTGACTGCTCGGTCATTTGCCGTTCCACTTCAGCCAGGGCCTGCTGTAAATCAGCCGTTCGTTGCGCAATCCGTTCCTGCAATCCGTTACGCTCTTGCGCAAGTGCTTCGTTCATCTCACGCAGTTGAGCAATGACACCAAAGAGGCGTTCGTGGAAAACCCAGAGCTGAAGCAGCAAAATTGCACTGATACCTGCTACTCCGGTGAATTGAAACGGCAACACCAGCGGTTCCGGAATCGGTGGGAAGAACTGCACTTGCGAACCAACGACCATCGTGGCAATCACCGCAATCCACGCTACGATGAGTAAGCGCTTGAGGATTGCGCCACTTACAAAGGGAAGCATTGCGACAATCGCAATAATCGGGCCAAATGCCATTAATGGCGCCAAATCAGGCAAAACAATAGCACCCAGGAAACCATACAGGGTCAATGCAACAAAAGAAGTCGTTAGCGCGATACGGATCTGACCACTTTTCGCCTGCCCCCATGCCTGTAACAAACCAACCACCAGCACCCAGTCGAGTATCATCAGCGCGACCAGGGGGGTGGTTTGCCAGATCAGGGCAGATACCGTAGCAATGAGGGCTACTACCCCAACAACCCCTGCCATCCATAGCAGGAATTGGCGGAGCTGGCGACCCTGTTCAGGAGATAGATGAGCAATTGTTGTTTCATTCATGTCCGAATGCCCTCTATAACACTGCTACGCCTTCATATGCTACCATATTTTCACAAACGTATAACATTCAACGTTTCGTTTCGTCCTAATCCATCGTCAGCCCACCATCGACATCGAGCGTTTCGCCAGTAATAAACGCGGCTTCTGTTGAGGCCAGAAAAACGACTGCTGCAGCCACTTCAGACGGCGCTGCAAACCGACCCAGTGGAATGAGACGCTGTGCCCGATCTCGTAATTCCGGCGTCATCGCGGCAAGGAGTGGAGTTTCGACCGGACCAGGACAAACAGTATTGGCAGTAATCCCAAACGGAGCGAGTTCCCGAGCCAACGCTTTCGTCAATCCAATCGCACCTGCCTTCGCCGCACTGTAGGCTGCACTCCCAAGAATGCCACCACCACGTTTACCGGCAACCGAAGCAATCGTAATCAGGCGACCATAACCTGCTGTAATCATCGCCGGTACTGCGGCACGGCATGTATAGTAGATCGCCGTAAGGTTGACATTCAACACGCGGTGCCACTCTTCTGGCGTTAAATCGAGAAACGGTGCGGTGCTGAGCACTGCCGCATTGTTGACCAGAATATCGAGCCTACCCCACCTGGTAATCACATCCTCGATTGCCGCCGTCACCTCATGCACAGCAGCGACATCGACAACCACACTCTGCGCACGTGGACCGAGTTGAGCGGCCGTTTCAGCCACTGCCGCAGCATCACGGTCAAGCAACGCAACATACGCCCCATGTTCAATGAGAGCAGCGGCAACAGCACGACCAATCCCACGTCCGGCACCAGTCACAATGGCCATTCGGTGATGAAGATCAAACATAGGAGACCTCGTTTGCTAGAGCTGACACTGACAGGAACATGGTACGTCATCAGCCATCTATTTGGCACCGCGATAGCAATCGGAGCGATACGACGGAAGAGAATCTGCTGAAACCTACTGTGACAAGAGATCACTCAGTAGACGCGCTGAGAACAACAGTTGCCAGGAACGCACAATCCTGATATACTTGGTACAATTGTTCGGATACTGATCAATGACCGGTCGCGACCGGTCGTTGCCTTGTCAGAGGGAGAATGCCGAGATGCAGTTACTCTACCTCGATCCGCGTCAATTAGAGATTGACCCAACCGGTGTCCGTGAAGAACCGGGTGACATAGCCGGATTAGCAGCCACTATTGCCGAGTACGGCCTGCTTCAACCTATTGGCGTGACCCCAGTTGGCAATGGGCGCTATCGCGTCGTCTACGGCGGACGTCGGCGGGCTGCCGCCATTCAACTCGGATTAAGTAAAGTCCCGTGCATCGTGCTTGATAATGACGACCCCGATCTATTGTTACGTCAACTTATTGAGAATGTCCAACGACAGGACCTCAATGACATCGAACAGGCACGGGCATTCGCACGTTTGCGCGAACATATCATCGCCACCCGCGGCAAACTACCCGACAGCGAACTTGATGAAGCTGTTGGTCAGGCAGTTGGTCTCGGAGCACGCACGATTCGGCGCTACCTTGGCCTACTAGAGCTGCCTGAAGAGGTCCAGCAGATGATTCGCCGTGGCGAGCTAAATGTCACTCAGGCCCAACATCTGCGCCGCATCACTAACCCGAAAACGCAGATCGATCTGGCTCGATTCGCTGTTGAAGAGGGTATGTCAGCCGCCGAATTAAGTCGGCTGACCACCTACTTTGCGGCCAACCCCAACCTGACCCTCGAAGTGGCGTTGCAGGCGCTCGAGCAGGGTGAGGAACTACGCACCAAAGCAACACCCACGACTAGTAGTGGCGGCCCGTTACACCATACACCAGCGATCACGGTCGAACTTCCTGATCACGACGATAGCTGGGAAGATGAGACGGATACTAACACTAGCGCATACCTGACGGTAGACGAAGAGACAATTGAGAATCAACCGAAAAATAAGGTGCGCGTCTTCCGCATCCGTTCACTCGACCAGATGGTTGATGAAAGTGATCGGTTGGCACGGGCCGTGCACGACGGCGATCTCCTTAAGTGGATCGAACGTGATGAAGGGGCTGCCTTCAAAATACGATTGCTGTTACGTCAACTCGAACGTTTAACCCATGCTTTACGCGAGATTGCTCAACAGTATAACGTACCGCTTGATGACGAGTGAGGCATCATCAGAAACCTCCATCGTTCGCGCTCGCCGTGCTGATCCGCAGCATCAGGTTGGCTCCGGTAACCATACGACAAACCGCTATCCGACGATGGTGTCGGTGCGGTTTGCGAACTGTGCCTCCGCAATAGTTTTCTGCACCCGAAACGAGCCTGATTTGAAATCTGGTTTTTTGATTGGACTCAGAGCATTCAGGGTGTGTCTGAAACATACTCCTGATCACCCGCGATGCATGCAACGCATGCTAGATAGCGGTTTGCAACGTCCTCAGTGACCGTTCTCCGGAACGTGACACTGCGGCCTCCCTTCTTTCCTTTGCTACAAAGAGTGAGGAAGAGGAGCTTGAGGCATGTTGGGAAGCCACCCCTGCTGATTCGGTAACAGGTATGATCGACGAGGCAACGAGGGTCTCCGTACACCGTCGTCGGAGTGAGAAGCTACACGCATCCGCACACGCTGCGGACAGATTGGAAAGCCCCTTTCGCGCTCACACATCTTTTCACGTTTGGCCATCGCCTCTACTGGACAGAGGAAGAACGTAGAAAAGCACCACCTCTCTTTTACATACCCTTGACAAACGCTTAAACTCATGCTACTGTTAAAACCAATTAGTAATTCGTTTTAGTTACAGATACGGTCAATGAGCGACCAACCTCATCCAAAACGTAATCGCCCGCCGTCAATGCACGACGTTGCGCGACTGGCTGGTGTTTCACAAACAACAGTATCGTTTGTGGTCAATAACGTCACGAGCGTAGCAATCAGTCAGGAGACGCGCGACCGGGTCTGGGCGGCGATTCACGCGCTCGGCTGGCGACCCAACGCTATGGCCCGCAGTCTGCGCACCCGCCATTCGCAGACATTAGGGTTAATATCTGACGAAGTTGTTACCTCTCCATACGCTGTACGCATGATCCTAGGTGCGCAAGAAGCAGCATGGGCTAATCGACAGATGTTGTTGGTCGTTAACACCAGTGGCCGTAGTGACATTGAACAAACAGCCCTTCAATTTATGCTTGAACGACGGGTTGAGGGCTTGATTTACGCAACGATGTATCACCACGAAGTGACACCGCCAGCCGACCTGAAGCTCGTATCGACGGTATTGGTGAATTGTTTCGTTGCCGACCGCTCTTTACCGGCAATCATTCCCGACGAAGTGCAGGGAGGATACACCGCAACGGAAGCGTTGATCCGGCGCGGTCATCGCCGTATCGCCTTCATTAACGAAATCATTCCGATGCCAGCCCTTTTCGGTCGTCTAGAGGGGTATCAGCGTGCACTTGCCGACTATGGCTTGCCTGTCGATCCAACACTGGTGCGAAGCTGTCATTCTAATGCACGAGATGCCTTTACCGTTACCCGTGAGTTACTCGAATATACCGAACGCCCAACCGCGATCTTCTGTTTCAACGACAAAATGGCAATGGGCGCTTACGATGCCATTAAACGGATGGGATTACGTATTCCGCAAGACGTAGCCGTTGTTGGTTTCGACAATCTCGAGCTGATCGCGGCTCAGCTCTATCCACCCTTGACCACTGTCGCATTACCCCACTACGAGATGGGACGACGGGCCGTCGAATTACTCCAATCTCTCCCGACAGGCGAAAGTCTCCCGCCGATTCAGCACTACATCCCCTGCCCATTGATTGAACGGGCTTCATTATAGTTGCCGTTTGTTGCCTGGCATCGATGGCAACCCTACGATGAAAGGAGGTACTTCTGCAGCAATCACTTGTAAGACGATGGTCAAAGCCGACTACTATCCAATGGAAGGAGAAGACACCATGTCTCGTTCACGCTTGAGTCTTTGGATCGCTTTGATGGTTTTGGTTAGCCTTATCCTGACTGCTTGTGGTGGAGGCACAACCACACAGCCAACCGGCAGCGGTAGCACGAATCAGACTACTGGTAGTGAAAAAAAGCGCGTTACCATTCTCGGTGCATTCGGTGGTGGTGAAGCTGATGCCTTTGAAGAGGTTATCAAAGTCTTTGAGGCAGCAAACCCCGATATCGATGTGGTATATACCGGTGTCAATGACTTCGATACCCAAATTGTTGTGCGCGTACAGGCCGGCGATCCACCAGACATCGCCGGTTTCCCCCAACCTGGTGGTGCAGCTCGTCTGGCCGCCGAGGGCAACCTGGTTCCACTCTGGCCAGAGATAATCGCTCAGATTGATAAGAACTACGCACCATTCTGGAAGGAATTGGCAACCTTTGGTGGCACACCCTACGGCGTTTTCCATCGCGTGAATGCGAAAGGATTCATCTGGTACAACAAACCGGCTTTTGAAGCTGCCGGTTATACGGTACCAAAAACCTGGGATGAATTAAAAGCGTTGACCGAGAAGATGAAAGCGAACGGTCATACGCCATGGTGCGAAGGGATTGAGTCAGGTGCCGCAACCGGCTGGAAAGGTACCGACTGGATTGAAAATATTATGCTACGCACCCAGACCACCGCGGCCTACGATCGCTGGATTTCTGGTGAACTGCCCTTCAGCTCGCCGGAAGTCAAGCGTGCCTTTGAAATCCTGGGTGAAATCTGGTTCACCGATGGCAACGTCTATGGTGGTCGTCAATCGATTGTCCTGACCAATTTCGGTGATGCTGCGACTTTCCTCTTCACTGAACCACCGAACTGCTGGCTACATTTGCAAGGGAGCTTTGTGACCAACTTCTTCCAGGATTCGGTGAAGGCCGATCTTGACAACAAAGTCGGGTTATTCGTGATGCCACCGATTGACCCAAACGTCACTCCGGCGCTCGAAGTAGGTGGTGATGTCTTCGTTGTATTGAAGGGTCGTGACCGCCCAGAAGTTCGTAAATTCCTGGAGTTTATGGCTACCGGCGCTGCAGCAGACCCCTGGATCAAGCTCGGTGGTGGAGTCTTCCCTCACAAAGATCAGAATCTGAGCCTCTACCCAACCGCGATTGAGCGTCAGGTTGCGGAAGCAATTCTTGCTGCGCAGGCTGCCCGCTTCGATGCCTCAGATGCTATGCCTGCAGCAGTGAACGCTGCCTTCTGGAAAGGTGTGACTGATTGGGCCAGTGGCAACCGTGATCTCGACACGGTTTTAGCCGAGATTGATGCAGCACGCAACCAGTAGCCATCTTCCATTACACAATGGCGGGTAGCAATTACCCGCCATTTCCCTCCGGTATTGATGTGTAGCGCGGTGACATGACCACGCAAAGGAGGACTTTTCATGCGACCCAATCGCGAAATAGACCGGTTGCCAGAGATAGGCGGCATTGGCGTCTTTCTCTCAACCACGTTTGGTCGTCTGTTGGTTTCGCTCTTTGTACCAGCAGTTACATTCATTGTCTTGTACCAGGTCTTTATCTTCCTGCGCGACACCCAAATCCCCCAGTGGATGACAGCCATCATCGCTATTCTGTGGGGTGTTGGTGGCGTATTAGCGCTCTTCACCCTCTCGAACTACCTGATCGAACAACTTTCACCGGCCTGGCGCAGACGCCTAATCCCCTTTGTTTTTGTTGGGCCGGCACTAGCTATTCTGACCTGGTATCTGGTATTACCGACAATTCGGTCGTTTATCGCCAGTCTGTACGATGCACGTGGGATCAATTTTGTCGGGCTCGACAATTATATTTATGCCTTTACAAGCCAGGAGATGTTGCAATCGTATCGTAATAACTTCATCTTCTGGATGATCTTTGGCACCGGCATGAGTGTCGGCTTTGGCCTCCTGATAGCCGTCCTCGTTGATAGGACACATCCAGTCTTTGAGACGATCTGCAAAGCGCTGATCTTTATGCCGATGGTCATTTCCGGAGTTGGGGCATCGGTGATCTGGAAATTTATCTACGAATATCGTCCAACTGGATCGACCCAGATCGGATTACTCAACGGTATCATTACCGCATTAGGTTTTGAGTCACAAGGATGGCTGCTCTTACAGCCATGGAACAACCTCTTTCTGGTCATCATTATGGTGTGGCTCCAAACCGGTTATTCAATGGTTATCATTTCTGCGGCAATCAAAGGGATTCCTGCGGATTTGCTCGAAGCAGGACGGATCGACGGGGCAAACGAGTTCCAGATTTTTCGTAACATTATCTTGCCATCGATCCAGGGAACACTGATTACGGTGACGACAACGATTATTCTGTTCACGCTGAAGATCTTTGATATTGTGCAGTCGATGACCGGAGGAAATTTCGGCACTCAGGTCATTGCCAACGTGCAATTCGTACAACTGTTCCGTCAGGTCCATAATGGTCGTGCAGCAGCAATTGCAATCATTTTGCTGCTTGCAGTGTTGCCAGTGATGTACTACAACCTGCGGCAGTTTGGTAAGCAAACGGAGGCCTTCCGATGACGACTACCACTCTGGCAGCACCACGTCGGCGCCGACGGTTTCGCTTTGGCACCTTCATGGTATATGTCGTGATGATCATCATCACCCTCTTCTGGATCACGCCAACGGTTGGCTTATTGGTCAGTTCGTTCCGCCCGGCCGATGATGTGAAGACGAGCGGCTGGTGGACAGTAGTCACCAATCCGGATAAGGCACGCTTTACTCTCGACAACTACCGCACTGTTTTAGGGCTCCCAATCCCTGGACGATCGTCACCAACCGGAAGTAGCCGAGTCGGCATGGATGTAGCGCTCATCAATACGCTGACTGTAGCATTACCATCAACGATTATCCCTATCTTGATTGCAGCGTTTGCTGCCTATGGTTTTGCCTGGATCGATTTTCCTGGTCGGCGAGCGCTGTTTATTCTCGTTGTCGCCATGCTGGTTGTCCCCCTTCAGATCTCGCTCGTCCCCATCCTGCGCGATTACGTAGCCCTCCAACTCGGCGGTACGTATCTCGGTGTCTGGCTGGCCCACACCGGTTTCGGTCTGCCATTAGCTGTCTATCTCCTTTACAATTATATCAGCACCATTCCACGTGATCTTTTCGAGTCAGCATTTCTCGACGGCGCAACTCACTTTACCATCTTCACTCGCCTGATCCTTCCACTCTCTACACCTGCCCTGGCTAGCTTTGCCATTTTCCAGTTTCTCTGGACATGGAATGATCTTCTGGTGGCATTAGTCTTTCTTGGCGCCGAACCACGAGTACAGGTCGTTACTCAACGTCTGTTAGGCTTACTTGGTCAGTTCGGTCAGGAATGGCATTTACTCACTGCTGGGGCATTTATCTCAATGATCGTGCCGCTGATTGTCTTCTTCTCGCTTCAGCGTTTCTTTGTGCGCGGCCTGATGGCCGGATCGGTGAAGGGTTAGGCGTATCCATCGATGAGAGGAATCTCTATGACGGCAGATCCGCAACGTCCGCGCTACCATTTTCTCCCACCGGCAAACTGGATGAATGACCCAAACGGGTTAATCCAGTGGGGAGATACTTTTCATCTATTCTATCAATATAATCCTGCCGGAGCGTACCATCGCCAGATTCACTGGGGACACGCCACCAGTCACGATTTGGTGCATTGGCAGCACCAACCGCTTGCCCTTACACCAACACCGGGCGGAGCCGACGCGGATGGGTGCTGGTCGGGTTGTGCTGTTGATGATCATGGTACACCAACACTGATCTACACCGGATTTCGCCTTCCAGATGAGCAAAAACCCTGTTTAGCCGTCAGCTATGATGGGTTGCAGACCTGGCAAAAGTGGCCGACACCGATCATTTCCACACCACCGCCGAACCTGGATTTGCTCGGTTTTCGTGACCATACCGTCTGGTACGAACACGGCCTCTGGCACATGCTAATCGGTTCTGGAATTCGCAACCAGGGTGGCACTGTTCTCCTCTACCGTTCACCTGATTTACGCCATTGGGAGTATGGCGGACCCTTGCTCATTGGTGATGCAACTCAGTTTCACCCAATCTGGACGGGTTTGTTCTGGGAGTGTCCAGACTTTTTCACGCTTGGTCATCGGCAGGTGTTGGTCTGTTCTGTCTGGGATCAGCGACCTTACTACACCATCACAATGATTGGTGATTACCAGTATGGTCGATTCACGCCACATACTACTCACAAACTGGATTACGGCGATACCCACTTCTACGCTCCGCAAACGATGCTCATTCGCGACGGTCGGCGGATCATGTTTGGCTGGATGATGGAAGGACGTCGTGAGGCAGCAATACTAGAGGCAGGTTGGGCCGGTGTTATGACCCTACCACGCGAAGTACGGTTCACCGATGACGGTCAGGTGGTTACCTTACCTGCCAGTGAAATTCAGCAACTACGTCAACGTGAAGTGCATGTTCCTCCGCACCGGGTTATGCCAAATGAATTACATTGGATGCCGATTCGAGGGGCACAGCTTGAGATAGAGCTAACGCTGCATCCACCGCAACGCGGAACGTGTAGCATCTTGCTTCGGGCTAACCCTGATGGCAGTGAAGCAACCGTGTTGCGTTACGACTATCAGACCGCAACCCTGACGCTTGACCGACGTCGGTCAAGTCTGACCAGTGATGTTTGGCGTGACGATCATCATGCACCCCTTGCGCTGAAAAAAGATGAACCGCTGGCGTTACATATCTTTCTCGATGCCTCGGTTATTGAGGTCTTTGCGAACAATCGACGTTCAATTACGAGCCGTATCTACCCTGTTCACCCTGACAGCCTGGGTATTGCGATAGCGACAGAAACGGATCCGCTCGACGTACTTTCCTTCCGTGCCTGGCAAATGGCTGATATCTGGTAAAAACGATAGCCGGACGCGCAAGAGGCTTGCGAACCCACATGTCAATGTTGACAATAGAGGGTCGGGTTAAAACTCGCCTTATAGCCTGCTCATAGCTGACTACCGATTGGGTTTCAATTGGGCTTCTACTACGATTAACAGACACATTGCTACATTCACGTCGGGAGTGTAACTATGGTTCGCAATCACAACACTCGCCGCCGCCACGCGGTTTACAAGGCTTCGACTTATAAGAGCCTATCCCACTATATCACGACGGATGAACCTCGGCGATGGGTGCAATGCAATTCACGAGAAGGGGCAAGGCGACGCCTCGCCCCGGCAAGTATCCCCGACGATGGTAACGAAGCGCCTATCCGACCTCTCCTATCGCAGCAGAAATCGTTGGAGCACTGCGCCCATACATTAGCATGAGACGGGGATTCGGATAGGCTCTAAGAGCGCATATCCACGTCCATCACGCTCAAATCTCACTCTTCTTCTCACACTCCGCTGTGCTACGATACCACTACACCCATCAACCTTACCAGGGAGGAAACCAGATGACTCAACCTCCTACCACGCCACCACCAGCCGACGACCTCTTCCACTACGGCTGGCGCTTCGTGCGCAACCAACACCCGACGACCTGAACGATCTCGAACAAGTCCCACTTACCCTCGAAGACGTGTTGCACCCGGAAGTGAGAGATTTTCATCGTGCATGGTGATCGCCACACAACTAACCGCCTGTACCTTACCGCCGTGTTGCGGGCACAGCTCGAACCAAACGGCCAGGCCATTATGCTGAGTAATGTGCGGGTGGTGTGGGACATCCCCGATCTGCGATCGCATGGATCAGACGTAATGGTCATTTCCGGTCTGCGTGAGCAACGCAATTGGAGCACCTTCGATGTGGCAGAAGAAGGTGTCCGACCGATGCTGATCATCGAGATCGTTGAGTCGGAGACATGCGAGAACGATGTGGAACGGAAGGTGGGGCACTACGCACGAGCATGGGTAGCGCAGTACGTGATTGTAGATAATGTGGGTTGGCAGGGACAGCGGCAGTTACAATTGCTCAATTACCGGCTATTGGGCGATAGGTACTGACTGCAACCTACTGATAACCGAGGCAGGGTATATCTGGAGATTGCAAGGCGACGGCTTGGGGTCGAAGGTGACCATGTTTTTTGCTACGACGAGCATGTGGTAGCACTTGGTGAATACGTAACGGTCATGCAACAAATCACAGAGGCTTTAGCACGGGTCCGCCGTGAAGCCGCTGCCCGCGCCGAAATCGAAACCCGTCTGCGCGAATTGGAGGCGGAACTACGTCGGTTACGCAGCACACGATCAACATTCTGACTTTTAGGACTGGAAGCGTCTTGTACCTGCACAGTACGCAGGCAATGAACTGCAACCCAGGAGATGGAGACATCTGTATTCTCAAGAGCTGCTAAGCTCTTTTGATACGAGCGGGTCGGATGCCAGACGTGATCACCAGGGGAAGAGTATTGGCACAACAACCAGACATATCACCAGCACTAACACCTGTAAAAGGATCCCGGCGCGCATATAGTCGATAAACCGATACCCGCCAGGAGCCAACACTAACGTGTTGACCGGAGAAGCAACCGGTGTGGCAAATGCAGTAGAGGCAGCAATTGCGGCTGTGATCAATAATGGCTCTGGCGCTAGACCGAGTTGCTCGGAAACACCGAGTGCGATCGGCATGATGAGCACGGCTGTAGCAGTATTCGAGATAAACTGGCTTAGCAAACTGGTCACAATGAAGATACCAGCCAGTATAGCGAGTGGCGAGAAATTCCCTAATGCAGCGACCAACTGTTCAGCTATTAAAGTCGCACCACCAGTTTTCGTGAGTGCTGTTGCCATTGGCAGCATCGCTGCAATCAACACTAGACTCTCCCAGTTTAAACGTTGGTAGACATCTTTCAGCGAGACACATCCTCCGAGCACCATTGCCACCGCAGCAGTCAACGCAATCGTCACAATCGGGAACCAGCCGGTTGCCATTGTTATTAACATTACTCCCATGATCGCAATCGCCACCCAGGCACGCTGACTAAATGGTTGATCGCTTGCGACCATGTCACGTGGAAAGGCAACGATCGCAAGATCGCCAAAGGTTTGCTGACTACGGACAATTGCCTCCAACTGTGCTGGCGCACCTGCAACTAGCAGCGTATCGCCAAAACGTAGTGGTTCGTGTGCCAGGTCGCCACTGAAGGGCTGCCCTAAACGACGTACACCTAACACCGTCACGCCAAAAAGTTGGCGTAATTCGGCAGTTGCAATCGTCTGTCCTTCAAACCGAGATCGCGGAGTTAATGCAACTTCTATCACGTGGAGATCAGGGCCAAACGGCAACTGAGACGACAGTGACTGAATAACTGCGCGCTCTTGACGACAAAATAATTCCAGCGCTTCTCTCTCACCAATCACATCAAGGAGATCACCCGCCAGAATACGAGTTGCCGCAGTCACAGCTCTTGGCAAACCGGGTTCCGATCGCGATTCAGGCCAGCGTCGGATACCAACGACAGTAATCCCATAACGGCTGTGAAGTCGAGTTTCAGCCAATGTCTGACCAGCTAGCGGTGAGTCAGCCGCCACTCGTACCTGCGCAAGCCCTTTCGTCAGACGATATTCTGCTGCCAATTCAGCTAATGTTGGCGCCCTTTTATCATCGGTAACAGTGATTGCGCGCACCGGCAAAAGCCAGTGTCGCAATACCACCAGCGTCAGAGTGACCGTTAACAACACGGTCAGACCAACTGGCGTAAAGCTAAAAAAACCGAGTGGCGGTCGGCCAGCAGCCGTCAGCGCCTCAGCGGCGATCAAATTCGGTGGCGTACCAATCAATGTTAGCATCCCACCAATGAGAGCGGCATATGCGAGGGGTAATAGTAAGCGCGAAGGGCTGATCCCGGCCCGCTGCGCCAGACTGACAGCTACCGGCAGCATAATAGCTACCGTGCCAGTTGAGCTGATAAACGCTGAAAGTACGGCAACCGCAGTCATCAATATCACGAGAATCCGTGGCTCACTTCGCCCGGCAATCTGACCGAGTTTGTTCCCAATCCATGCTGCAACACCGGTTTGAAATAGTCCATCGCCCACAATCATCAACGACGCGATTAACACGACCGTCGTGTCACCGAATCCTGCCACTGCTTCGGATGGAGTCAGGATGCCACCAAACATAAGTGCAAGTAAGCCCAGGATTGCAACCAGATCGATCCGAATTCGATCAATAACAAAGAGTACGATCAGACTCAGTAAGACACAAAGAACAAACACAATTTCGGTCGTCATAGAATCCCACTTTTACCCACTGTCGGTAAAGTCATCTCCATTTCCGCTATCGGTCAATCGCCAGCACCCCGACCATACTGCGCCTTGGTTAGAAATACAGTCCGTTATGGCCTCTACGCATCATACTCCACCCGCCCGGATCAAACCGGCCAGATTATTCCGGCCCTGATCGGCCAGTATGGTGGCCTGCGCAATAAAGAGCTGCGCCGTCGTCACTGCATCGTTAAGCGCATTGTGTTGTGCATACACCGGCAAACCGAGTGCTGTCGCTAGCGCACGCAGTTCAATCGCCGGATCAGGCATATCGTGCGGCTGTTCACCCGACCAGCGTGCATTTAAGTGCAGGGTTAAAGCCAGCCGGGCTGTATCCAGAATTGGGCGGCGGAGCCGACCGCCGAATGGTTTTAAGGCGGCATTGATAAAGCGCACGTCGACTTGTGCTACGTGGACCACTAACACGCGCCCGGCAATCCGCTGTAACAACTCGGCCAACACCTCTTCGGGCGGCGGCGCATGCTGCAACTCTTCAGGCGTAAGGTGATGGACACGAATGCTCTCAACGCTTGGTTCACGATTGGGAGGGGGGCGGATCAGAGAATGCCATGCTTGCTTCAGCAGCACGCGACCATTCTCGACATTTACCGCGCCAATTGCGATTAAGGCATCGTGTCGGGGATCAAGCCCAGTCGTTTCAACATCAATCACTGTGTAAGGCACTTCACGCCACGGTAACTTCGGATCAGGCTCAGGAAACGCCTGATACGCACGTACAAAATCGGCGGGCGGAATCCGCTGAAAAAAACGCAACCAAAATGCCATAGACACCTCTACGCCAGCCGATCAGTTTGAAACATGAGCGCAACTCCACGCTGAACAGAGGCAATCGCCTGCAACGACTCTTTCACTTCACGACGTTCACGCGGCCCTAATTGATGAAAGTTGACCAGGTTATCTGGTGGTAGACCGAGAGCGATCTGTTTTTGCTGATGATGTAAGCGCAGACTGGAGAGTAATTCAAACGCACTGATCAAATTATCGGCGTCTTCATGGCTAAGAACACCAGCAGTTTTTGCCGTCCGCAAACGCGCAATCGTGTTTGTCTCGTTACTATGCGCTTCGAGCGCAAAAAGACGCGCCAGATCAACAACCATTGCTGTTCCACGAAGTTTGAGATCAAGCAGATCGCGCTGTTCACCACGACGTTCGAGGGCGACCTGACGGAAGAAGGTCAGCGGTGCCGGTTGACGCAACGCCGCACGAGCCAATCGTGCTATGAAGATACGATGTTCAGCGGCGTGTTGGGTAATGGTGCGTAACACCAGCTCTGCGGGTAGCTGTCCGTACACCTGCCGGTAGTCAAAAAAGATTGCAATCCGCAACAAAGCCTCTTCATCGGGAACTTCGATCCAGCGGCGGAAATAGCGTTGCCAGACCGATAATGACTGTCGCCACTCAGGATTGGTCGCCATGATGTTACCAGGACAGCGCGGAAAGCCACATTCAACCAGCCAGCCGACCACCAGTTCGGCTAACTGCTCGAAATAGTGGACGTCTTCTGATGAAGCCGAGTCGTCGTATACCAAGGCATTATCTTGATCGGTACGCAGCGTCTGTTCATAACGTCCCTCTGAACCAAGTACCAGCCAGGCATATGGTACCGGTGGTGGACCAAGTTGAGCTTCGGCATCACGCAGCAGACGTTGTAACAAAGCGTCGTGGGCAACAGCGACCACACGACCAATATCACTGACCCGTGCACCAGCAGCCATTAACGTGCCAACGGCCTCGGCCACCTGATCGGTATATCGGCGGAGATCGGCCAGCGATGTCGCTCGTTGCAACAGTCGCGGTAGAAACAGTGGGCTATTGCTTTGTCGGCGTAAAATATCAGTGTGAGTAATCACACCTACGATCTGATCACCATCGACCAGCGGCAAATGGTGAATCCCGCGTTCGAGCATGAGCAGCAAGCCCTCGAAGGCCAATGCATCCGCCGAGATAGTAGTTGCCGGCGCACTCATCACCTGTCGTACCGGTGTTGTATCCGGCAACCCTTCAGCTAACACCCGATTGCGCAAATCACGATCAGTGATAATTCCAGGTGGAACCTGATCAACAATTAGTGAGGAAATACGTTCAGCACGCATTAGTCGGGCAGCATCACCCACAGTAGCATCAGCGCTGATCGATACCGGTGGCCGTGCAACCAGATCACGGAGCCGGGTTTGAAACAGCGCCGGATTAGATTCCGCCTGCCGTGACTGAAGGGCATAACCGAGTCGCTCAATCACGGAAGCAGCAAAAAAAGCAGCAAACTGAGGATATTCAGCACGGAGACGGTGAAAAATTGCACCGGGCAACAAATAGAGCAGCGTATCGGTGTGCGCACGCACGGTTACCAGCGGCGGCTGACCACGAATCAATGAGGGATGACCAAAGGCTTCGCCAGGGCCAAGTGTATCAACAATCTGATCTTCGCCACGCAGTAAATCAACCGATCCTTTACACACAATGTACAAAAACTCGGAAGGCTTTCCACCTCGGGTCAAGATGGTCTGCCCGGACCGGACAAACTCAATCTGCAATTCACCGGCAATCTGTGAGACCACTTGATCAGGAAGGCGGTCAAAGGGTGGGTAAGAGCGTAAGAAGCGTGCAATTTCATCCATTGGGAAAACCTGCCATCAGCATTACATCCAACATCTGCGAACCTGGCATCCGCTGCCGGAGCACTCGAACTATCTACGAGATAGTATCACATCGTTGTGAGCACCATTGTACCGCAGGATTGGTGCGCTAAAATCTGATCGGATAACGGCCGATCAGGGACACGACACCGCAGCGTTCAATACGAGAGATAGGCGAGGCCGGCTGTACTCACACCTTTGCTGGCAATTCTATGCGAAGAACGTCATACCGGCCTTCGGACAGCCCGTACCTGAAAACAGTAAAGGCATCTCCTGTGGGGAGATGCCTTACGAGCAACGACGGAGCCACACAGGAGACTACCGGCGTTCAATGAGGAGACGAATAGCAGTGCGCTCTTCGTCATCAATTGACACATCGATAAATGACGGAATACAGACGATATCGATCCCCTCCTCACTCAGATATGCGCGAGCGATAGCAACAGCTTTAATAGCCTGATTCGTCGCGCCAGCGCCAATCGACTGCACTTCGGCCGAACCATTCTCGCGCATAACACCGGCAATCGCGCCGGCAACGGCACTCGGCCGCGAGCGGGTCGAGACCTTCAGGACCTCGGCACTGCGCTGCTGACGAGCGGGGGCGGCGCTACCTTCGCCGACAGCCCGCTCTAGCGGCTGGGCGTTGCTCATAGCTTCCTCCTGTTGGTGACGTATAGATAGACGACGACTCGTATCATCGGGCGGAGTTGCCAGGTTCATACCGGCGCAGCCTCCTTGTGTACAAGAACCCTATAAGCCGATGACCGAAAGCGTGCTCTTATTGTACCACACGCTATCGTGATTTGCAGGCCAAATGATTACCAATTTGGAAATCTTCTGGCCTAATCTATTACCGTGCGTAATCAACGGCACGGGTTTCGCGGATAATCGTAACCTTGATTTGACCAGGATACTGCAAGCTCTCTTCGATCTTCCTGGCAACGTTGCGAGCCAGATGAATACTAGCCAGATCATCTATCTGATCTGGTTGTACCATCACACGCACTTCGCGACCAGCCTGGACCGCGAATGCACGTTGAACACCAGGGAACGACGTTGCGACGGTTTCAAGAGCTTCTAAGCGCTTGATATAGAGGTCGAGTGTCTCACGACGAGCGCCCGGACGGGCACCAGAGATTGCGTCCGCAGCGATGACCAGAAATGCTTCAACCGTCTGCGGTTCCTCATCGTAATGATGTGCCGCAATAGCGTGAACGATAGCCGCCGAGCGACCGAGTCGACGAGCAATTTCTGCGCCGATCAAGGCATGTGGTCCTTGTACTTCGTGATCAACCGCCTTGCCAATATCGTGGAGCAAGGCAGCCGTTTTGGCAACATTGATATTGGCGCCTAGTTCGGCAGCCATATGTGCCGCGAGCAAGGCACATTCAAGCGAATGTTGCAAGACATTCTGCCCATAACTGGTACGATATTTCAAACGACCGAGCAGCTTAATGAGATCGGGGTGTAAACCCTGCACATTCGCTTCGTAGGCCACACGCTCACCCTCTTCGCGCATAATTTGCTCGATCTCGAGTTGTGTCTTGTGTACCACCTCCTCAATTCGTGATGGATGGATACGACCATCCTTTAATAACTTCAACAGTGCCACTCGGGCCACTTCCCGACGTACCGGATCGTGACACGACAGCGTCACTGCTTCAGGGGTATCATCAACAATAATATCAACACCGGTGATCTGCTCAAAAGCACGAATATTGCGCCCTTCGCGGCCAATGATGCGCCCTTTCAGTTCTTCACTCGGCAGATTCACCGTTGAGACGGTCATTTCTGCAACGTAATCACTCGCACAGCGTTGAATTGCCAGTCCGATGATTTTTCGGGCAATCTTATCGGCCTCTTCTTTTGTTTGCTGTTCGAGTTCACGGATGCGCCGAGCAGCATCTTCGCGTGTTTCGCGTTCAACTTCGGCCAGGATGATCGAACGAGCTTCCTCACGCGATAGTTGTGAGATTCGTTCCAGTTCCTGCGCTTGCTGACGCCGTAGCCGTTCAGCTTCCTGCGTCAATTGTTCAATTTGCCGCTCACGCTGCTGGATTAACCGCTCACGTCGCTCTATTCCTTCCAATTTCCGATCGATATTTTCCTCTTTACGTTGCAGACGTTCTTCCTGTTTTTGCAAGCTCTGTCGCGATTCACGCAATTCAGCTTCAGCTTCATTTCTGATGCGTAATGCTTCATCTTTGGCTTGCAAGAGAATTTCTTTTTGCTGCGAGCGTGCCTCTTCAATCAGCAGGCGAGCTTCCGCAGCTTTGCGTTGTACCAGTGAGCTTACCCCATTGTTCGCCCACCAGATGCCTATGCCTGCACCGCCGACCAGCCCTACCAGTAGGGCGATGACGGCCCAGAGTAACTCTGTCACGGTAGCCTCCTATGTAGTTGTTAATGTGCACGACGTCGGAGTTAATATATGACCGACGATATGCAGATAAATATTGTAACAATGGATGATTGTTTATCCATTCAGGTAATCATCATCATACTGATCGATGTACCACATGTCAAGCCTCTTGCCAATAGTGAATAAGATCACATAAGGGAAACATTTTTCCTCTCACCTTCCGCGAACTTCTTCTAATTCCAAACGGTAAAAGGAAGGAGGAGACTGGACAGCCGATTACTGAAGAGAGGATGTTCGGAGCGGAGATACTCTCAGCGAAGGGGGCATCCTCTATCTTAATCGTATGGTATCATGCTGATAATTACTCTCTTGGAGGCCATTATGGAACTGCCTTTCCCCGGTATGGATCCCTACCTCGAACTACCCGCACTATGGCCTGATGTACACGCACGCATCATCAGTGCAATGTGTGATGCTATCCAGGAACAGCTCGGACCAAACTATGTCGCACTCATCACCCCCTACATCGCCCTCGAAAGTATCGAAATTGCCCCCACCCGCCAGGTGTTCGTGCCCGATGTCGGCGTGTTTCGCGACGAGTCTACCGATACCGGCACATCGACCGCTACAATCACCCCGGCCCCACTCACCATTCCAGTCTCGATCACCGTGCCCACCCGGTATGCCCGGATTGAAATCCGCTCGGTGCTTCAGCAAACCCTGATTACCGCCATTGAATTGCTCTCCCCCGCCAACAAACGCCCCGGCCCTGACGGGGCTGATGCCTACGAAAAGAAGCGGCAGGAACTCTTCACCAGCAATGTCCACCTGTTGGAAATTGACCTCTTGCGCGCTGGGGTTCGCCCTCAGCTTGCCCGTCCCCTCCCCCCTGCCGCCTACTACGCCTTCCTCAGCCGTGCCTATCGCCGTCCTCTGGTCGAGGTCTGGCCGATTGCCCTTAGTGACCCATTGCCGGTCTTGCCGGTACCACTCGTTTACCCTGACCCGGATGTCGCCCTTGACCTCGGTACAATCCTGCGCCAGGTCTATCGGCGCGCCCATTACGAGCGCGTGATCGACTACCGCGCCGATCCTCCTCCGCCTCCCCTTTCACCAGACGAAATGGCCTGGCTTGACCAGCAACTTCGCACACAGGGACTGCGGTGAGGAGGATAGGAGTTTTTAAAATTCTTTCCTCACCCGATAATGGTGAGGTAACAGAGCCGGGAGAGCGGTGAGCGAGAAGGGCAGATTCTCAATCCGTCTTCACTTTTTGGGGAATGAAGGAGAGGCATGCTCCGCAGCACGGACACCGAAAACGTTGAAAAGCCTAAGATGTTCCGGTTGAACACCCTGCTACCATCTGCTATAATCCTCAGCAGGACTGGCAGTTAACTCGGTATGCCCTGTATGCAAAACGTTGTATTCTGCCATAAGGAGAGGAATTTCGCATGTTGCACGCATCCTGGCGAGCCACGCTGCTCCTGACGATATTAACGTTCAGCCTGCTGGTATTGGCTACTTGCACCAATCGCAGTTCTGCTTTTACGACACCACTGTACGTTCAACAACTAACGACATCGCCAAACGACTATGCAGGCCGTGACGTAACTGTTGACGGTGCGTATGTCTGGCGACCAGGAAACCCTTCGCTATCGGTATTGGCCGTGGGTGTCAGTACACTCGATAACGGTCTTGATGCTCAACCGATTGGTGAGCCAATCTGGCTGGAAGGATTTCCCGCCGAAGTAACCGAACACTTGCATCGGCCGGGTGATTCGGTGTATGGATTTGTTCGGGTACGTGGTCGATTTGAGGCAAACGGTAACTATGGGCCAGGCGGAGCTTACCGCTACCTGCTCACGGTCAGTAGCGCTGAACCTATCGAGCGAATCCGACGGGTCGAACAACGGCTTACCGACCGACCACTCGGCTCAGATAAAGTCTCGTTCTTTGAGCTGCTCCGTAACCCAGAACAGTATCAGGGGCAACGTATTACGACTCAGGCCTATTACTTTTGGAACTCGGTGATTTACGTATTGGCCGAAGGTATTTCAACCGAAGAAGACGGTTCTAGCCCACAACCGATTGGTGGGGCGATCTGGGTCGAGCAATTTCCACCTGAGCAATCGGCGGCCTTGACCATCGGGCCAAATCATAGCTTTGTTTGGGGGCTCGTTGAAGTAACCGGCACATTCCAGACCGGCGGAGGATTCGGGCGCGACGGTGCATACAAGAGTATTTTCTTCGTCGAATCGGCCCGCCCTGTACAACCATAGCATTGGTTAGCGGAATTTGTGCAGGAACATTGTTGAAACATGCCACGCACCGGCTTATCAAAGGAGAAACCGGTGCGTTATTCACGCAACGGGGCAAAGAAAGTGTATTATTTCGTCGAGCCAATGCGTGAAGAGGATATTCCGTTTGTCCAGGAGATCGAGCGGCAGAGTCAGATGACACCCTGGTCGGCGCTGACGTATCGGCGCGAGATTCGCAATCGACAGGCGTGTCGGTATGTTGTCGCTCGCGCCGAGTCGCAACCACCTAACGGGAGACCGCCTCACACTGAATATCCACTGCTGATCCGCATGCTACAACGCATCGGACTTATTCTACCCACGTTGCCTCCCGCAACCCCCATCGTTGGCTACGGCGGTATCTGGCTTAACGAAACTAGCGGCCATATCACCACCATCGCCGTTGCACCAGCGCATCGTCGACGCGGGGTTGGGGAACTTATTCTCAACGCGCTGATTGACGGCGCTTACGAACTACACGCCGAATATCTCTCGCTTGAAGTGCGGGTCAGTAACCTGACAGCACAGCGTCTCTACCTCAAGTATGGCTTTCGTCCGGTTGGTCAGCGCGCCAACTACTATACCGACAATCAAGAAGATGCGCTAGTGATGTGGACAGACCCCATCAATACAACGACGTACAAAGATCGCCTGCGTGAATTACGGCAACAATTGTACGAGCGCTTACGCCAACAAGCGAATCAAGTCACTGCGGAAAGCCCAAGGAGTGGCCCAATCGTTGGATAGAGAGGACTCTGCCGGAGATCACTTGCTTTGAACCGGCCACGAAAGACCGCATCGGCCAGTTCACGGTGGAGGGTAGCCAGACGTTCTCGCCCCTGCACCCGATCACGAAATGCGGCATGGCGTAACAACAGAGCTGCCTCATTACGCGGCGAGAGTTTACCGGCGAAAAGGCGATGCGGAGCGCGGGGCGCCAATCCCAGCTCGTCACACCGTTGCAACAACTCACGATCACGCTCTTGCCGGTAGATGAGATTCACCGTCGCTTGATCGCGATAAACGTCTCGATAGTACCGCGGTGGATACGACCCCAATTGACTAAGCAGGACGCTGATCCGATGTCGATGCCGTTCGTTTGGGATGTGTAGATAATCCCAAACGACGAAATCCGCCCCAGCTTCCGCGCAGGCATGCAACACCCGACGCAAACTGAGATTGGTGTCGTTTACATAGGGCATAATCGGAACCAACGCCACCCCCACCGGAATCCCCGACCGTTTCAGCTCAGCGATCATTTCAAGCCGCAATTGTGGTGATGGCGCCCGTCCTTCCAGGCGCGTTGCCAGATGCTGATCGAGCGTAAGGAGAGTCGTCACCACAATCGCCAGACTATGCTCATTCATCCGCTGAAGCAAGGAGCGATCCTCTACTACCAGCGGGCTTTTGGTCATAATCAGGCATGGTTGACGATGATCGGCCAAGACCTGAAGAACCTGCCGGGTAATCCGATATTCCTGCTCAGCCGGTTGATACGGATCGCTCAGCGCACTTATCGCAATAAGATCACCACGATCAATCGTCGGCAATACAGCGGCCAGCCGTTGGGGCAGATCAACCGGAATCGCAATCGTCTCATTCAATGGTCGCTCACTGAACACCCAGCTATCGCAGTAAGGACAACCCAACTCACAGCCAGTATAGATGCTCATCGTGTAAGCTGAGAGAAAATACTCGTTGATGAGCGGGCGACGGGCACTCAGCGGTGGTATATCAGGTGCAAGTTCACGTTGATAGTAGGCCATAATTCCAGTTACGATTTCGCTAAACGTTGTCGCCGGACGGTAGCCAGTGCCGCCAACAACTCGGCGTGAATCAGACCATTCGTAGCAACAATGCGATCACCATCAAGTGGATGCCAAACCCCTCCCTGCCAATCGGTAACCGTCGCGCCAGCTTCTAACGCGATCAACCCACCAGCGGCGACATCCCACGGCTTGAGACCTAACTCCCAGTGACCATCGGTGCGACCGGCAGCAACAGCACAGAGATCAAGCGCCGCCGAACCGGGCCGACGAATATCTTGCACCAGCATAGCCAGGTGCGTCAATTCGGCAAGATTGTTATCAGCCTGCTCAAAGCGGTCGTAGGGTAAACCACTACTCAGTAAACTGCGCGCCAGAGAAGTCGTCTGCGAAACCCGCAACCGGCGACCGTTGAGAAATGCCCCCCGACCACGCTCGGCGTAAAATAGCTCATTGCGCATCGGATCGTAGACCACTCCAAGGAATAGCTGACGATCAACGAGTAATGCAATCGAAACACAAAAGATGGGCAAGCCATGCAGAAAATTGAGTGTCCCATCGAGTGGATCAATCAACCAGGTATACGACGACGACGTATTCGTTCCACTTCCCTCTTCCGCAATGATCGCATGATCAGGGTAGCGCGATCGGATTGCTCCAACAATCAGCTCCTCACTCGCCCGATCCACTTCGGTAACGACATCGGCGTGCTGTTTCGGTTCATACCTCACATCACGCTCGGCCCCGGCCCGAATCAGGGCGCCAGCGCGATAGGCCAACTCGATGGCAAAATCAAGCATGGTTGATACTGGTTCAATCATTGTTGTATCTCTCTTCTCCGATGCTGAACCTATCAGCATAGCTCAGGATCGTATCGATATGACCAATGTGACAGCGTAGCAATCCCACTTCCTCATTGTATCAGAAGACCGATATGCTCGAAACTCTCATCCCTTATGTGAACCAGACGCAGCCAGGATTTCTCCCCATCCCATCCTCTTCCTCACCCACGGTAGTCGGAATGAGCACTAAATCTGCCCAGGTTTATAGAACTCATTGCCCAACCACTCATTCATACCTGAGCTACTGTGATTATCCTTACTCTACCACAGCCGGATGTGGGCCAGCGGCCCGTATCGCCCCCAGGTGCTTACAAAAAATGTATCCAATGCGTTCGATATAAAGGCACGCAAAAGATTCTTTGGAAGCAACTTTGATACAACCTGTGAGGAAAGATTCGGTTATAATAGAATAGCCTTTAAGCCGACTCTGTTATACACAACCGACGTATGAACACACTTCAACACAACGACGTTCATGGTAGTCAGCAGATTCATCAACTTCTCGTCTGGGCGGTTCTGACGGCAATTCCGGCAATTATTGGTCAAGCAGTCGTCGCTACTATTTTCTCACTCATACCTCTCTACATTACAACAGCTGGTTCCATTATTCTGTTAGCCCTAGAATTATGGGCAATGAGGCTCAACCATCGCGGAAACGTTATTGGTGCAGTTATCTTATTCTGTGTCACCATTGGCTTGTATGGAATTTTGCTTGTGCTCATATTGCCAGAATCACTCCCTGCAGTAACCCTGGCCTCAGTCATAACGGCATCTATTGTCCTCCCCTATCTAGAACAAAAATGGCTGTTGTTCTGGAATATCAGTACCGTCATCCTGGCTACGACAATAGCAGTGCTCGGCCTTTACCTCCGAATTATTGAACCTATCGATACCGAGGCTATCAAACCTATCATTGTACTCTTTGTTGCACTGGCAACAGCTATTGCGCTCCTACTCCTCTGGCAAAACCAAGTCCGTCTTACCAGGGCTTTACAGCAAAGTCAGCAGACCAACAAAGAACTTCAGGCATTGAAAGCCTCGCTGGAATCGCAAATTGCAGAACGTACTCGAGTCTTGCAAGAGACTCTGCAAACGTTGGAAAAACAGGCTGCAGAAGAAAGAAAACTGCGTGAGAGCTTGTTACAGCAGCGAGAGGTTATTTTGGGGTTAAGTGTTCCGATTATACCGGTGATCGATCAGGTGCTGGTCATACCTCTGATCGGATTGATCGACGAGCATCGCCTGCAACAAATGCAACAACGAGCACTTCAGGCGATCCACCAATTCAATGCTCACACGCTGATCCTTGACATCACTGGCGTACCGGCCATCGATAAGCAAGTTGCAACTAAGCTAATCCAGATCGCACAAGCGGTTCGTCTCCTTGGCTCCAGAACCTTCCTCGTCGGTACTCATCCTGAAGTAGCCTACACAATAGTACGAGCAGGGATTGAATTGCATCACATCCAACCGTTTGCCCGTTTGCAAGATGCGTTGTTGGTCTTGATCGAACAGCGGTATCGATACCAGAAATCTGCATGATGATACAATAGGCACAGTGTCAAGTAATGATCATCCGCGCAGAAGACGTGTATCAATCACCCTTATGAACACCATTGGCGTTGTTGTCGTCTCGTATAATACTGCCTCCCTCCTACGCCGCTGCCTAGCGTCGCTCGCTTCCTGTCGCCTACCATTGCAGATCGTTGTGGTTGATAACGGGTCACTCGATGACAGCGTCACGTTGGTTCAGCGTGAATTTCCACACGTGATGTTACGCGAACGGCCAGAAAATCCCGGTTACGCTGCCGCCTGTAATGAAGGTATTGCCTGGCTGGATAACAACTGTGATGCCATCCTGGTACTCAATCCCGACACTGAAGTTCTGCCCGGTGCAATTGAGGCAATGGCCGATTTCCTGGCTATTCACCCCCGTGTCGGCTTGGTTGGTCCGCGTCTGCTCAACCCGGACGGTAGCTTACAACGGGCAGCATTTCGCTTTCCTGACCTGATCACGACCGCGCTTGATCTCTTTCCGCCAGGTGAAGTCTTACCCGGTCGTCTGTACGATTCGTGGTGGCATGGTCGTTATCCATACGAACTCGGCAATGAAGCATTTCCAATCGACTACCCGCTGGGCGCATGCATGCTGGTGCGAACAAGCACGATTGCCGAAGTGGGTGGGATGGACGAAGACTACTTTATGTACTGCGAAGAAATTGATTGGTGTCGCCGAATCAAACAGGCAGGATGGGCGATCTGGCACGTCCCGGCTGCGCAGGTTATTCACGTCGGTGGTGCAGCGACTGGCCAATTCCGCTGGCGTATGCAGGTCGCGCTCTGGCAGGCCCGCCAACGGTATATGCGTAAGTTTGCTTCACCGACCGTTCAGCGTCTCTTCCGTGTCCTTCTTGTCAGCGGGATGCTGCGGCTCATCGGCAAAACCTGGTACACCTACCTGACTGGTCAGATCGACCACGATGTCCTGCGCGGCCAACTCCTTGCCTACGGTACTATTCTGCAAAAGACCCAGAATTTCTCGCCAATACCGGTTGCGAAGGTAACACGCTAATGCTATAGTACCAAACAAGAGAAGTGTTGTCTGGCGGGACAACGCAACTCTTCAGATAAGATTGTATTTTCATTTCGCGACTCAAGCCTATTACGGTGAGGTTGGCTCGCGTGAC
This sequence comes from Chloroflexus sp., assembly GCA_017743535.1. Classification (GTDB taxonomy): domain Bacteria; phylum Chloroflexota; class Chloroflexia; order Chloroflexales; family Chloroflexaceae; genus Chloroflexus. The sequence goes on along the minus strand of JAGHYT010000003.1, from coordinate 36,956 downwards.
GATTCTGGCGCATTGCTCCGCACCTGATGATAATTCTGGCGCAACGCAGGGATAGGGCTGATACCACGCGAACAACAAATGGTGGGTATCGCCCGGCAGCGTTGCCAATACATCAACAAGCTGAACGAAAGCGTGAGCTGGCGTCGATATGTGCTCCGCGAACCTTCCTCCTGATGTACGACAGGAGCAGACAAGACAACGATGTACGACCAAAAGCGACCAGATGTCGCGGTCTTTATCGACTTCGAGAACATTTATGTCAGCGTGCGTGACAAGCTCAACGCAACGCCCAATTTTGAAGCGATTATGGACCGCTGCAATGACCTCGGCCGTGTGGTGATTTCACGCGCCTATGCCGATTGGTACCGTTACCCACGCATTACCAGTGCCCTCTACGCCAACGCAATTGAACCTATTTACGTCGCTACTTACTACTACGACAAAGATGTCGGTCGAACCGGACGGGCGATCAAGAACAGCGTCGATATGAACCTCTGTATTGACGCAATGAAGACGCTTTACACTAATCCAAACGTCTCGCGGTTTGTGCTGGTAACCGGCGACCGCGATTTCATTCCGCTCGTCCACAGTATTCGCCAGCACGGGAAAGAGGTCTTTATTATTGGGATTGGTGGCGCCGCCAGCACCCACCTGGCTCAGAGCGCCGACGAGTTCCTCTTCTACGAACAATTGATCGGTCGTCAGCCCAACGCCAGTGCCGCCGCTACGGCAATTGCGAATCGGGCAACTGAAATCAACCGTACCCTCGAACCGGTAGAAGTCAGCCCACCGCTGTCGGCAGTGGCTGCCCCTCCGCCTCCGCCCTCTGAACCTGATGTCTACGATGTGCTGGTGCAGGCTATTCATTTAGCCCGTAAGCGCGGTTATGTGACCACACTCGGCTCGCTCAAGATGCTGATGAAAGAACTCATGGGTGGCGATTTTAAAGAGAACCGCTACCGTGACCTGAATGGACGACCATTCTCGAAGTTTAAAGATTTGGTCATCGATGCCGAGCAGCGCGGGAAAGTACAAATCTTTACCAAAGGTTCGGTCAATGAGGTCTTTCTACCAGGCGAAGACCCAATGAAGCTCTCACGTTTTGCCCCATTGCTGACCGAGGAATTACCACCAGAGCCGGTGGTAATCGACCCGCCCATCGGCAGTAATGGCAGTTTGCAGATCGCCGAGATCAGCTCGATCGTCCTTGAAGAGCCAAAAGCAGTAGAACCACCAGCAGCGACAACTCCAGCTACTTCTAGCAGTCGCCGTCGGCGCCGTCGTTCACGCCGTAGCGGACGGAATCGCGAAGAGACCAGCGCGCTGGCCGTTGAGACAGCCTCCGATCTTGACGAGTTGCCAGAGGTGGAACCGGAATACAGCCCACCGCAGATCGAGGAACCGGTGAAAGCAGGCGAAACAACTGCTATATCGCCGGTCGAACTTGCCCTAGAACCACCACCGGTAGCGGTTGAATTCGAGCCAGTACCCGAACCGACACCTGTCGTAGCTGAAGCTGCGCTAACAGAAGCCGCAAGTGAAACGCCGGCACAAGCGAGTCGTAGCCACCGCCGATCGCGCAAGACGAAGAGCGAAGCGGTAGCCAACACCGCAGCACCTCAGATTGAAGCGGCCAGCGAGCAGCCCACACCAGTACCAGCCATCGCCGACGTGGTCGGTACCGAACCTGTCAGCGAGACACCCGCTGCTATCGCTGATGCCGGGTCTGCCCCGACTAACATGGCGACGGCTGAGGCGGACAGCCAGGTTGATCTCAACTTTGAGTTCAGTGACGTAGAATGGGAACTCTTCCGCACAACAGTGCGCGAATTGGGTAAACCAGCAACGTTCCAGCAACTCTTGAGCGCGTTGCAGACTGCCCGCAAACAGCACGGTTTGCCGCGGACTACTGAAGAGAATCGCACGATGCTCAAGCAAGCTATTCACCATGGCATGCTTGAGCGCATCACCAGGAATCGCCGCGTTTATTACACGTTGAAGACCGATGAGTAGGTTGGTCAAAATCTGTGGCCTGCGAACGGTCGATCTGGCGCTGGTAGCCGCCACTGCTGGCGCCGATATGATCGGACTGGTGTTCGCCCCTAGCCGCCGCCAGGTCAGTATTGCTGAGGCGCAGCGCATTGCAGCCGCAGTTCGGGCCTTACCACCGCCCCGACCTCTCATCGTGGGGTTGTTTGTCAATGCACCAGCAGCCGACGTAGCCGAAATCACGGCAATCGTCGGCTTAGAAGCAATTCAGCTCAGCGGTGATGAACCACCAGACTACCCCATTCCGAAAGGACTACCTTTGCTCAGGGCTATCCGTATGACCAGTACGCCCCACGAAGAGGCCTGGCTGGCCCGTATTGCCGCCGCTCCATCGGTTGATAGTGGACTGCCACCAATGTTGGCCCTGGTCGATGCCCATATTGCCGGTGCGTATGGAGGGACCGGTACTCAGGCCGATTGGAGTCGTGCGGCACGTATTGCCCGTCAGGTGCCTACCGTACTGGCCGGCGGATTAACGCCGGAAAATGTCGCAGCGGCCATCGCGCAGGTTCAGCCGCTCGGTGTCGATGTCAGTAGCGGCGTCGAGCGCGATGGACAAAAAGATCCGGCACTAATCACTGCATTCATTGAAGCAGCACGATGTGGATAGCGGCTCAGCGGTTGGCGAAAGCCTGAGTTACTCTTACGTTTTTCCTTTCGGCAACTGCGTCAGCACAAACGACAAGAAATGAAGAGATTATGGTCAGGCAATTGTTGAAAACGGCAATCGCTATTCCCCAACGGCTGACACCACATGGTCGCAAACGACAAAGCGGCCAGCCGTTACTGTAAGCGCAACAACATCGATCCGCCAGAGTGTCGCGGGCGGAAGTTGATGATCGATCAGGTACTGATACGCTAAAGCGATCAACCGTTGCTGTTTTGGGGCGGTAATCGATTCTAGAGCGTAACGATCACGACGTGTGCGTACTTCCACGAACACAAGCTGTTCGCCATCGCGGGCTACCAAATCGATCTCACCATAGCGACATCGCCAGTTGCGTGTCACGATTGTGTAACCACACTGCTCCAGATAGGCTGTAGCTGCTTGTTCGCCGCGATCACCCAACTGGCGCTTAGGTGTAGGCATACTTCCGCCAAACGTCGTTCCGCTCAAGCTCACCGAGGAGGGCAAACGCGAGATACTGCGGCTGGCGTGGTGTCGAGAGCAACACCATATTTGCCTGTTCAGGAGTACGGCCACCCTTGCGATGGTTACAATCGCGGCACGCAGTAACCACATTTTCCCAAGTCGTCTGCCCACCCTGTGAGCGGGGGATCACGTGATCCATCGTAAGATTGGCACGCCCCGGTTGTTGACCACAGTACTGACACGTCTCGCGATCACGGGCAAACACCGCACGCCGTGAACATGGAAGCCGGAGCTGGCGCGGAATCCGGATATAGCGCACCAGTCGAATCACTAACGGTACGTGATAGGTCACCGACTGTGCACGTAACTGCTGCATGGCAGCTTCAACTAGCTCAGCTTTCTCTTGTAAGAGGAGAACGAGTGCACGACGAACCGAAATTAATTGTAACGGCTCGTAACTTGCGTTGAGAACAAGGACTCGCTGCGCCAAGTGACACCCCCCTTAACAATGAACCGATGTTATCACCGTAACAAAGGCTCTTGCCCGGGGGCGTCATGGCCCCGCGCTAGAGCGGCTTCTTGCGGTTCGCGGAGGACACAGCCCTTATCGCACGTAATACCGCACTGTCGCCACTCATGCTGCGTCGATCACGTTGGCGACCAGCATGGTAGCAGGCAATGTGCCTGGTATGTCCTAGACAGTATGGGTTGCGGTACTGCAACGGCGAATATGGCATGAAATTCGACCTTTTTTGATACAGTCTGACAAGCCGATATAAAGGTAACATGAGATTCAGGTTTTTGTCAACCCATCAGCGGTCAATTTTTTCAACTTCGCTCAAGATCAGACCATCGATCAACTGTTCAACCGGAGCCAGATCGTCGGTAAACGGACGAAACTGTGCCATGTCCGGCGTAAACTCGCGCAAAGGGCCATAGCGACCTTCATACAGCGACCAGTACATCACCAATTGCAGTGCCGGGATATCGATGTTGGTTGCGTTTTCAATAAAATGAACGACCCCATCACCCACTGGTTGATTGACCCCGATCAGGATCGCATTACTGAAGCGCGTATCGATAATGTACACCTGTGGAAACACTGCGATCATGGTAGAAGCCAACGCATTGACCAGCCGATCATCACCGCTTACCGGTCGTCCGGCATTCACCACTGCAACCCCACGAGGCGTGAGCTTCGCTTTGACTTCACGAAAAAATTCAATCGTTGTAAGGTGAAAGGGAATGTACGGCTGATGATAGGCATCCATTCCAATCACGTCATACTGGCGGTCGGTCGTCGCCAACCAGTACCGTGCATCCTCGTTGTAAGTCGTAAAGTAAGGCGCCTGTGGGGTACCATCGGCCATATCGAAGTAACGACGGCCAACGTCGCTAATTTTTGGATCGATTTCTACTGCATCAATCACTGTATCGGGTCCGTAAATTGCCAGAAACTGCTGGGCAACGCTACCGGCTGCCGCACCGAGCAACGCCAGTGAACGAATATCGTCTGGCCGGGTGTTGGGATAGAGGTAGGGTGCAACGCTGAAGTAATCCCATGGGCCGCCGTCGGTGAGGAGATCAAGCGGATCACCAGTTTCACGGTATTTAAGGCGATAAATGGAATGGAACGCCAACCCTTCATTAAGAATGAGCACTCGTCGCCGATCAACCAAACCGTTGTTATAGAGCACCTCTTGTTCGGCAACTTGAATGTAGTTGTAGCCCGACTCGAATTCCGCAATCAATCGACAGTTGCGACAATCGGCAGCTTTGATTGTTCCAGTATTGAGTTGATATGCCCCCGCCAGGAGGATAACGGTGAGCACGAACAGCAATTGGCGAGGATCACGCAAGCCAATCAGACTGAGTATTACCAGAAACGCAGCGAAGAGAAAGAGCGTACTGCTGACCCCAATGGTGGGAATCAGAACCAGTACGGTCAGAAAGGTACCGACGATAGAGCCAATCGTTGAGAGCGCCGAAATCGTACCGGCAGTACGCCCGGCGTGCTCAACATCGGTCGCCTGTCGCAATTGCAGCCGAATTGCAAACGGACCAACCATTGCCATCAGGGTTACCGGTACTGCGAAGAGCAGAATCACCCCAATTAGCGCAGCCAAAAAACCACCGGCGGCCACGCTCCGCAGCGCTCCCTGGGCAAAACTGAGGATAGGACGGGCGATAAAGGGGATTACCGCACAACTGAGACCAGCCCAACCGATGAGCTGAAATAACAACCGCCAGTCTGGCCGGCGGTCGGCCAGAGTACCACCCAAATGATAGCCTACTGCCAGATAGACCAGGGTCATCCCAATCACAACCGCCCAGATCGGCTGGGAGGTGCCAAAAAAGGGTGCCAGCATGCGCGGCATCACCATTTCAATGCCAAGAGTGCCGATCCCGGCCAGAAAGACTACCGTTAGGAGGAGGCGATCATTAACCCTAGTCTGTTCGCTCAATGATAGCGTTTCCTGAGCCATGCACCGTATCCATTTATCCGCTTGCGAGGCGTCTATCCCACACACTGCGCCAATACCGAACGCACCAATTGCTTGGGTCTGACGTCACCTAACACGATCTGATGATGCAGCCTTGATCCCACTGAAGGATGTAAGTGAGTATGGAATACCGATGATGACCACATGCGAGATTTGAGGCGAATGAGCTGTCATCTCACCGGATCGCACTGATAATCAATCGTTCGAGAAGCTGCAAGAGCAGCATCGCCACAATTGGTGAGAAGTCAAACATTCCTATATTAGGCATAATACTTCGAATAGGCCCCAAAATTGGCTCGGTAATTTCGTGCAAAACACGAGTCACAGGAAAGTTACCCTGCGGATCGATCCACGAGGCGAGCACACGCCCCAGGATCGCATAAAATAAGACCGTAAAGAGAATGCTAACGAAGCTGATTAAAAAATCCGACATTTTACTCCCTCCCATCGGTATCTGATGCCTCAAAACGCGCCCGCACTGCTGCGGCATGGGCAAACAGCCCCTCGGCTTCAGCAAGCCGGATCGCTGCTGGACCGACTCGGTTGAGACCAGAGCGATTCAATCCGACTAGTGAGATCACTTTCCGAAAACTATCAACATTGACCGGCGAAGCATAACGAGCGGTTCCCTCAGTTGGCATAATGTGTGACGGGCCAGCTACATAATCACCGAGAACCTCAAACGACTCTTCACCAAGAAACACACCACCGGCGTTGCGCACGAGACCAACATACGACCATGGATCGGCAATCAACAGGCAGAGGTGTTCAGGAGCGTAGTCGTTCGCCAATTCAAATGCCGTCACCAGATCGGGCACTACCACAATACCACCACGTCGCGTTACTGCATCACGGGCAGCCTGTGCATTCGTCGGCGGGAGTGTTGTGAGTTGTCGTTCAACTTCTTGCTGAACCTGTTGCGCCAATTGTGAATCGGGTGTCAATAAAATCGCGCTGGCCTCGACATGCTCGGCCTGAGCTAGAAGATCGGCAGCAACTGACCTGGGGTTCGCCGTGTGATCGGCAATAATAAGCGTCTCGGTTGGCCCTGGCAAACTCACGACGCCGACTGTACCGTAGACTAGGCGCATCGCTTGGATAACGTAACGATTTCCTGGCCCGGCCACAGCTTCGACCCGTGGCACGCTGGCAGTACCGTATGCCAGCGCAGCAATAGCCTGTGCTCCACCGATGGCAAACAAGCGGTCAACCCCGGCCAGATGAGCAGCCGCCAACACAATCGCTGCTGGTTCACCAGTTGCTCGTTGCGGCGGTGAGCAAACGATAATCTCACGCACACCGGCAACCCTGGCCGGTACAGCCGCATGGATCAGCGACGACGGCAATGGGGCAGCACCGCCAGGTACATAAATCCCAACCCGATCAAGTGGCCGCACTAACTGGCCTAACGCTCCTTCGACGGTAAACTCGACCCAAGAGTTGCGCAGTTGCCGTTCGTGAAAGCGGCGAATTTCACCAATGGCCAGCAAGAGTGCATGACGCAGAGTTGGATCGAGATCAGCCGCTGCCGCTGCCCAACGCTCACGTGGAATCTCAAATGTCTCGCACGCTACTCCGTCAAAGCATAACGTGTACTCGCGTAATGCCGCATCACCATGCTGTCGAACCGCTGCAATGATCTCAGCGACTACAGATGTTGTGTCCGTATCATCATCAAGCGACCTACGACAGAGAATCCCAGCACGGGCGGCATCAAGATCGTTAATGATAGGAATTGTCATCACTGATCACTCGCAAACTAAAAACCGAAACCTGGCAACCAACCTTTACGGCTGCTGTATCATTGTACCGTATTCGCATGATTACGGTCGCGCTGCCAGTGTCACCGTCACATCAAGCTGCTCACTACCACGTTGAACCGTCAGTACGACCTGATCACCAACCTGCAATAAGTCAATCATACCGACCAGTTGATCGCTTGAGAAGATCGGTGCCCCGTTACAAGCGATGATAATATCACCTCCGATTCGCACCGGCAAACCACGATAGGTTGCGGTGGTTGACCCACCCTGTAGACCGGCTGCGGCTGCCGGACTCCCTTCCTGAACTGCACCAACGAGGACGCCCCGATTGATAGCAAGACCAAACCGATTCGCAAACAGGGTGTCAACCGTCGTCATGCTGATGCCCAGCCACGGATGATCGTAACGTCCTTGCTTGATTAACGCTGGCACCACGCGAGCTACAGTTTGCGCCGGAACAGCGTAGCCAACTCCTTCAAAATTACTCCCGCCGAGACTGACGGCAATTGCGGTGTTGACCCCGATCACTTCACCTCGCAAATTGAGGAGTGGGCCGCCCGAATTACCCGGATTAATCGCGGCATCTGTCTGTATCACGTTTGGAATACTGAAGCTACCAACACGACGTTCTGGGCCACGCAATGTACGCCCCAATCCACTGATAACGCCAACGGTGAGCGTATTCCGCTGACCAAAAGGGCTGCCAATGGCAACTGCGGTTTGCCCGACCTGTAATGTTTCGCTATTCCCCAACGGTAGCGGTTTCACGCCTTCTGGCAGACTGTTTACCTTGATCACTGCCAGATCACTGTCGGGATCACTACCGATCAGATCGGCAATAACCGTTGCACCGTTCGCAAAACGTACCTGGATCTGAAATGCCCCCGCAATCACGTGGTGATTTGTCACGATATGTCCCTGATCATCATACAGAAACCCTGAACCCTGACCACTTGGGCCATCTGGAGTAATCGGGGGGTGACCAGGTGGAAGATTAGCACTCTGATCAACCACTACATCTAGACTTACAACGGCTGGATTGACACGTCGGTAAAGATCAACTAACCGTTGTTCAGACTCACTCAATTCTGTTTCCACCACAACCGAAGTATTTCCAACCTCTATCGGCAGCAGCGGAGCATCGGTTGGCCGAATCGGTGGCGACGTTGGAGTCGGCGCTTCATTACTGGTAACTACCGTTAGATTGGCACGCGCACAACCGGTGACGATAAAAAGGAGCAATATAAGGAGAACCCGGCGCATAGTGTCATCTCCGTCATGGTGAATAGCACAATGGTACGTTTGCAGGTTACACAGTTCATCATACCAGAGAAGAGAGGTGAAGGCTAAGAGAAGTCATTTCCGAACAAGGCGTTGCCGAGTTCTCAGCTTTGGGTCACCTGCGCTGATCAGACAATGCCCAAGCAGAGTGACACCGAGAACTGTACGTATCCGCTCCTGATGACTCGCGAATCGCCTGGATACGCGACTGGAAGGCATCGCCTCTGAGGGGATTGTGGGAGCACAAACCTCTAGAGCGTGAAATCTCCCCTACTGTGCACTAAAGGGCATAATCGGCGCACCAATGAGGGTCTGCGCACCACTGCGTGCGCTGCAGACGGGTGGGGAACTAATCCCGATTGCGCAGCTCTTTTGCTCTTTCCCCATTACCACTGTTGGGAGGAAAAGGACGTTACAAGCCCGCAGTCGCCCTTTACCCCGGTTCCTCTTCATCGTGAAAGAGCGGAGCCAGTGCAAGCGACTGCCCGGAAGGAACGGTATTCTACTACCCCTGGCCAACCGCTCCTTGTTGAGCAGAGGACGGCCATAACCCAGGCCAGATCGAAGCAAAGAAAAGGCCAGCGGCAAAACCGGCTTGCACACCGTTGATCAGCAAAAGCCAAAGAGGTGCAAACCACCAACCGCTATAATGTCCGATAATCTCAAGCGGCCAGAGTAAAAATGGTAGGGCTGCCAATACCAGACGCTGTGACCAGACTAACGACCGATACCAGCGTAACAACGAAGGCGCCCGCTCGCCGATCATCAGCCGGGCCAACCAGAGACCGATAGTAGCCCCCCAACAGCGAGCACACACCGCCATCGGCCAGCCCAACAACCATAACGAACGTTCTGGCGTTGGACAGATATACGTTGCCAGCAGATCACGGGCGAAGGTACCGGTCTCACTCACGAGGGGTAAACCGGTTGCGCGCAAGAGCGGTGAAGCTATCGGTCCCAAAAAGAGAATCCAGAGTATTAGATCGTACACTTGGGGTGACCAGGAACGTTGCGAGCGCGGTGTTGGTAAAGCGTATACAGTCATAGCGCTGTCCATTTCACGATAGCGATAGAGTTTCATAGCCTCATTGTACCAGAGATCATTGATGTGCGACACACTCGTGAAATGAGACAGCTCAACGGGAGCGAGACAACTTCTTCGACAGGCGCCGCATATCCCACCAGATACTCGGCAGACGAGCAATCTTCTCGCGTAGTGGGAGATATGCACGACGGGTATACGAGTCGTAACGATTTTGCTCTATTTTATCGAGAATACCGCGGTAGACACGTGCAGCAGCCGCGACCGCCAGACGTACCTCTGGCGGCAACAACGCGATTCCAGGCCAGCTCTCGTCGTACAACTGATGAGCACGTGCAACCTGGAACTTCATCAAGGCAATAAACCGCTCATCGTACACGCGAGCCAGAATATCGTCAGCAGTCAGACCAAAGCGTGCCAGCTCATCTTCGGGCAAATATACCCGCTGGCGTTCTGCATCCTCGCCGATGTCGCGCAAAATATTGGTAAGCTGCAACGCAACACCGAGCTTGATCGCATAAGGTTGTGCACCAGGTGCTGCACCGGTAATGCCGATCACCAGCAAGCCTACCACCGACGCAACACGATAGCAATAGAGCCAGAGGTCGGCAAACGTGGCATAGCGTGAAATGGTGAGATCCATTGCGACCCCTGCCAGCAATTCGTCGATCAGACTCGGCGAAAGGTTATAACGCTGGCAGGTATCGGCCCAGGCCAATAATACTGGGTGTGAGGTATCAAACCGTGGCCGACGTGCAATCCGAATCCATTCGGCTAATGCCCGTGCCGGATCAGATTCGGCCATGTCAACAGTATCATCGGTAGTGCGACAAAAGGCGTACAATGCCCGCACAGCACGACGCTGCCCTGGTGGCAGAAATTGGGTACTGAAAAAGAAACTCTTTGAATGACGACGAATGATCTGATCACATATCGCGTAAGCCTCAGCTAAGGTTCGTGTTGGTGGTGGTGGTATTTCGTCGGTATTCGATGAGGCAGGAAGATCGCTGAGATGGAGAAGTTGGGCAAGCTGTTCATCGGCAGGCAGCGCCTGACTTACCGGTAAGCCATTTCCTCGCGTAAAGATCGAGAGCGAATTCAGCGACACACTGCACTCCTTTTGTCACATATCACGCTTATTTGTAATATACGCAATATTGCGTTTACCGGCAAGTACGAATCACACAGGATCGACCGCTATAAGAACGATCTCTGTGCACGGTTCACCTTCACCATTAGCGACTGCGACTCAGGAGTGACGCAACATTCTCAACGGCTTCCTGGGCATCACGACCTAAAAATGTTCCCGGCATCTTATGCGTCAAGACCGGATTAAGATTGAATGCGCGGCCACCATAGCCGAAGAGTGGCGTAGGCGGTGGCAATTGCTGAATTGCTCGACCGATTTCGAGCAACTGCGTAGCGGTTTCGGTTGTAGAAGCGGACAAACACACTAAATCAGGCTGAATATGACGCACCGCATCAAGCAGGTCCTTCACCGGCACTTCCGGCCCAAGATAGATCACCTGCCAGCCGTGACGAACAAAAAAGACAGATAACATCAGGGCACCCAAGTCGTGTTGTTCACTCGGTGCGCAGCCAACCAGAATTAATCCACGTCCTTCCGTAACGTTGTAGGTATTGAAGAGACTCGACAACTTACGCCGAATGAACTGGGTTGCAAAATGTTCTGCTGTCACCGAAATTCGCCCGGCGTGCCACTGCTCACCGATTTCAACCATCGCTGGCTGGATTAACTTCAAAAAGACATCTTCCAGCGGGTAGAGTGCAAATGCTTCACCCAGAATCTGCTCGGCGCGTGTCGCATCAAAATCGGTTAACGCAGTGATCAGCCGCGCCTGCATCCGCTCCCACGTATGTGGCTCGGTGTCGACCGCGGTGTTTAGCCACGAAAGACTGGTGTCGCTGCCCTCCATCATCAGGGCAATGGCTTGACTGATAGTAAGACCCTCGGCTGTACGGTCACGTAGCCAGCGAATGGTCGCAATATCACGCTCCGAGTAGAGGCGATGACCACCTTCCGTTCGCTGAGGGCGAGGTACACCGTAACGACGTTCCCAAGCCCGGAAGGTGTCTGCTGGCACACCCGTCTCCTGTGCGACAGCCTTGGTGTTGTATCGTGGCTTGTCTGAAAATTGGGAGAGAAAATGATGCGGCGCCATAGTTCCGCGACCCTTCCCAGTGCTCACAAGGTGAGACAACAGTCTATAAGCATTGATACCTTAGTTCTGCTGTACCATCGTTCACGAAAACGTTTGCGCTTATCACGGCCTTGTCACGACCGACCGTGAAGCGTGGTACAATATCACTAATATTGTATCATGTTGCACAATCACTGTCAATAAATTGCACAATTATACTTTATCTTCGTTGCATTTAATCAAAGCTTCACTCCTATGCGGGCACTTATTACCGGAATTAACGGCTTTGTTGGTGGTCATTTGGCCGAATATCTGCTTGCCGATGGACGGTGGGAAGTTTGGGGACTGTCGCGCTCACCGCACCTGACTCTGCCCCATCTGATCGGCAAAGTAGAGCTTGTCCAAGCCGATCTGGCCGATGCCGAAGCAACCATGCGGGCGCTGGTGCGGGTACGACCAAATGTTATTTTTCACCTTGCCGGTCAACCATTTGTTCCTGAATCGTTTCGTGACCCGGCCGGAACCCTGGCTGCCAATACACTAGGGGCATTGCACATTTTCCTTACCCTGATCGAATACCGTATGGCGACGCGGGTGCTAGTGATCGGTACCAATGAGGAATATGGCAAGATCGATCCTGACGACTTGCCGATTGATGAAGATACCCCTTTACGACCAACGAGCCCGTATGGGGTCAGTAAAGCAGCTCAAAGTCTCCTTGCTTTGCAATACTACTACAGCCACGGCCTTGATCTGGTGCGTGTCCGACCCTTTACGCACATCGGCCCTCGCCAGAACGAACGATTTGTCACCGCCGCCTTCGCCCGCCAGATCGCCCGCATCGAGTTAGGGTTACAACCACCTGTCGTGCAAGTAGGGAATCTGTCTGCCCAGCGTGATTTTACCGATGTACGTGATGTGGTAGCCGCCTATGCCTTACTGGCCGAATACGGTGAAAGTGGGATGGTATACAACGTTGGCTCTGGACGTGCGGTGATGATTCGTGAAGTGCTCGATATGCTGCTGGCAGAATGTACTGTCCCGGTTGAAGTGCGCTTGAACCCAGAACTGATGCGCCCCATTGATGTTCCGCTCGTCGTCTGTGATGCGTCTCGGCTGCGTATGCGTACTGGCTGGCAGCCACACTACACGTTGGCCGAAACCCTGCACGATATTCTGACCTATTGGCGTGAACGGGTACGCACCGAAGTAACAACTACCACTGGCTAAGAAAATCGTCACCAGCGTACCATCTTTTGTAAACTGTTTGTGTTCTGTTCACGTTATACTACGCTCATCATCGACCGGTAGAGAGCTATTTGTAACCTAGCACGAGCAGAGTAGTCTATGAAAGCAGTCATTCTTGTTGGCGGTCAGGGTTCGCGATTACGTCCACTCACCTGCCGCACACCCAAACCAATGCTACCGCTGGTCAATCAACCGTTTATCGAGTGGATGTTGTTACGTCTGCGCGATTATGGAATCCGTGAGGTCATCCTCGCTGTCCAGTATCTGGCCGATCGCTTCCGAGCTGCGCTTGGCGATGGTTCACGACTAGGCATGAATCTACATATCGTCGAGGAACCGGAACCACGCGGTACCGCAGGCGCCGTCAAGCACGTTGAACATCTGTTGGAAGGCACAACCTTTGTTTTTAACGGCGACGTGATGACCGACCTTGATCTGCAAGCAATGCTCGATTTCCACCGCGAACGCGGCAGTAAGGTGACCATTTCGCTTACCCCTGTTGACGACCCTACCCAATTTGGGCTGGTTGAAACCGACCGTGATGGTCGTGTCCGCCGTTTTCTCGAAAAGCCACGAGCCGAAGACATTACCACGAATCTGATTAATGCCGGGACGTACCTGATCGAGCCGGAGATATTCCGCTATGTACCGCCAAACGAATTCTACATGTTCGAGCGTGGCCTCTTCCCGGTAGTGTTGCAGACTGGCGATCCGATGTATGGTTTTCCCTCACGGGCTTACTGGACCGACATTGGTAAACCGCAGACCTATCTCGATGTTCACCACGACATTTTGATCGGGAAAGTGCAATATCATTTCCGTGGTCAACAAATTGGCGAACGGATCTGGGTGGAAGGCGAAGCCGAGATTCACTCCAGCGCCCACATCGTTGGACCGGTTGTGATTGGTCACGGCACGCGCATTGGACGGGGGAGTCGCATCGTCGGCCCAACCGTCATTGGTTCCCACTGCACAATTGGTCCTGAATGTCAGATCGAAGGCGTTGTTATGTGGGATGGAAATATCATCGAAGAGGGAACAATCCTGCGCAACTGTGTGCTGGGGTACAGTAATCATATCGGTGAACGTAGTCATATCAGTGATGGGGCAATTATCAGCGACGAGTGCCGGATCGGGCAGGAAAACCGCCTTGAACGCGGTATTCGCATTTGGCCAGGCACAACCCTCAATGATCGGGCAATTTCCTTCTAATGCTATTTCTCAGCCAGTAAATCACGGATTTCGATGAGTAGACGCTCCGTCAGGGTTGGTTCGGTTGGCGCAGGTGATGCCTGCGCCTCAATTGAGCGTACCTGTATTATCCTTATGAAGCGCACGATCAGGAATAGAATAAACGCAATCAGGAAAAAGTTGATAACAGCCGTTAAGAATGCGCCATATGCTAACACCGGCCCACTCGCCCGCGCTTCGACCAAGGTTGTTGCCACCTGTCCGCCGAGAGGGATAAAATAGTTGCTGAAATCCGCTTGCCCGCCAAAAAGCAGCCCGAGAATTGGATTAATAATATCGTTTACTAACGAATTAACAATTGCCGTGAACGAAGCGCCAATAATCACTCCAATTGCCAGATCAACAACGTTTCCCCGCATGATGAACTCACGAAACTCTTTAAGCATACGCTCCTCCTGATAGGTTACACTCCGTACTTATTCTATAGCCAATTCAAGGCAGGGTTTTCGTTGTTTGGCATGATGAGGGCTTTGCAATGTTTTCATCTACTTAACAGAGGTTCCGTGAGGATTGAGGGGAGAGGAGGGATGAAAGGGATGGAGTGATTCCCAAACTGTTCGTAGGGCGTAAGGAGACGTGCAGCATCCCGTTCCACAATGATTGCCGGCCCAGGACCTTCGTTGGTACGCCGATCATGCCCATCTCTGCGTTGGGAGGGGCAGGTGCCACACGTGCCCCCGATGGTGTGTACTCGTGCGCCAGCCAATGCCTTCCCATCACCCACCACACATCGCGGGTCGGCGGCCCACGTACTCAGGTGACGGTGTGAGTCGGGAGTCATCGGCAGTCGCTCTGTCGTTGCATCGTCCGATCATCGAAGGTGACCCACAACTGAGAACTCTGAAAAGCTCAAGGCATGATGGGTGATCCTTCCCTTGCGAATGAACAGAGCGATACCAACAATGTCGTGCAGATGCGCAAAATGGTCCCCGACCCACGCGGACGACCTGCCGCTGGCTTACCTCTTGCAGTACGCGCTGGAAATTATCGTTCGTCGCATCAGCACGTCATTGGAATCGGGTTGGAAACCCGCCCCGACCAGATGGAGTGACAAGCATAATCGATGAGACGACCGTCGGAACGAGATGCTGCCCAACGCCGCACGTGTTGCGAACAGGTTGGGAACCCATCGCTACCGGTGCGATGAGCAGCAATCCGTTATTGAAGATAATTACTCTGTACTACGTTCAGGCTTAGTCGAAACCATAATAAACACAGAAAACCTATTTGATTTCAAAGCTAAAAGTTGAACGATCGAAAATTGATTATTAGTCTAAAAATCTTCACGCAAGGTTATGAGGTATAGGACTCTACCTCGACGAATTTGTGATAACGTGTACATAGAACTATGATCGGCAAGAAGTTGTTGGAAAAGAGTCTGCTATGGCACGTCCAAAACGACCGCCTCATCCGATGATTGCCCGTGCTCGTGCGCATCTACGATCAATTGCACCTGACTTGCAATTTGCACCGTTAATCTTGCGCACACTCGACGGGCCACCAGGCAGTCCACGCTACGCTGTTTCCGTAGCGCGCTGCCAGAATGTAGGGGAATGCCCTTATGAAATGGCAGACCCTTCGGTCTGTACCGTGCCAAGCTGTGATCTACGTCGTTCACTTCGCCTGTTGCTCAACGCCGATGGCAGCCTGGCGCAAGTAATCGAAGGGCACCGACGCTGGAATCCACGGCCACCTGATGATGTCACGCCCTGACAGGTAAGCAACAAGGAGGTTGCTATGTACCGCCACATTCTCGTTCCACTCGATGGTTCGGCGCTCGCCGAGCAAGTTTTGCCTCACGTCCATACCCTGGCCGCTAATGAAGGCACGGTCAAAATCACGCTGTTGCGTGCCGTGCCGCCAATCTTCACAACTACCGTCGATTACAGTGGTTTATTGGCTGCGACGACCGAAGCGCTAAATACGATGGAACAGGAGGCACTCGAATATCTCCAACAGATTGCGAAGCAGTTTCAAAGTGAAGGATATCAGGTACATACCGAGGTTAGTGCACTTCCGCCGGCTGAGGCAATTATTGAGTACGCCGAGAATCATGATGTTGATCTCATCGTGATTGCCACCCACGGTCGGAGTGGGATCAGTCGCTGGGTGTTCGGCAGTGTCACGCAAAAAGTTGTTCAGGTAGCGCCAACACCGGTGTTGGTGATTCGACCAAAGGAAGGGAAATAGTTCGGATCATAGGGATTCGATCAGCCCTTTCACCCCTGGCAGCAGAGCATGACAAACTGCGATAACGGCAGGACAACGCGATGAACAGAGAGTAGTGCCGGTGATTAAAAGGCGAGAGGTGGGTTATGAACCCACCTCTTGCCTCCGAGCGGTACTGGTGAGCCGGGTGGGGATCGAACCCACGACCCTCTGATTAAAAGTCAGGTGCTCTACCTCTGAGCTACCGGCCCGCCAAGGAGTAGTATAGCTGAGTCTGGCTCAGGCGTCAAATGGATGCCAGCGCATTGTGTCGAAGTGATAATGAAGTGTTTGATCATCCTCGTTAAAGAATCTGAAACACCCCAGCACGACTCGGCGCTACGCATTCTCCACGCGGTGAAATGCCTCGGCTAGAGGTAAGCCAAACTCCCGCCCACGTTCAGCCGCCCACTGTCGTACCATCTCAGCCAGTTGAGTTTGATCAGTTCCTAATTGGGAAACGTGGCAACGCAGTGCTGCCAGCTTCTGTTCGATAGTAGCACTAATGTCTACTGCGAAATTCAATACCGGGGCGCCAGTAACGAAGACTTCACGAACTTTACTCGGTGGATAGCCTTCGGTCAGTAATTCGGGAAAATCCCAACTGTTCTGCGCCGCCGGGTACACTGCTGCCAAGGTTGCGTTGGCTGCTGCGAGGTGATCGGGATGGAAACGCGGAATTGAATACTGCGGTATCCATACCCGATCTGGAGACTGACAAACGACACGCTGGGCGCGAATCCGTCGAATCTGGCGCACAATGTCACGGCGCAATTCGAGTGTTGGCTGCAACATGCCGTCTGGGTAATCGAGGAAGATCACCTCTTTCAAACCGAGAACCCGAGCTGCTGCCTGCTGTTCCGCTTTACGAATGTCGCTAATCCGACGCCGTGCTGCCGGACCAACATCGGTAGCATCATCAGGCCCACCACCACTACCATCGGTACAGATCACCAGCGTAATTTCCCACCCTTCGGCAGCCCAGGCCGCAAGCGTCCCACCACAACTGAATTCAGCATCATCAGGGTGAGCAACAACGACCAATGCAGTACGCGGTTCAACGGGTGAATGTTGCATGGTTGCTCCTTAAGACGTTGTTATACTGTGAGGTAGCATACCATAATTTCATCAATATCTTTTCAGTGTTGCTGCCCACACCTGCTTGAAGCGTCCTACTCACTTGCCCGCCGTACCTCAGCCGCTGCTGCTCGTACACGCGCCAGTGCATCACTCGATGGTGGCGGCGCTGGTGAGTTTAGAGTCTGCTCAAATGTCTTGCCAAAATCGGTGAGCCATTGACTGAAACGCTCCATCGATTGCCACGGATTGATAATCCGCCCTAATCCAATGGTTGTAATCGCATTGAGCATATTCCACGGATAGCCTACTAGTTGGTCAATACTTTGCCGGGTAACATTGCCCACGAACGCACCGGCATTAGCGACGACTGTTGTTCCGGCAGGTGGATTGATCACGGCAAATGCCTGCCGTCGTAATTCTTCGGCGTTGGTGATAACGGTGATCGGATCTCTGCCACGTACCGAAGCCTGACAGCCAAGGCGCCATCCAGCCTGTAAGTTTTCATCGCTTAGCCAGATTTTTTCGCGGTCGTTAGGTGGACTAAGCGACTCGGTTCCGGCCAGCACGCGCACTTTGCAGGTCTGACAAAAGCCGGTACCATCACAAACAAAACCGATATGCGCACCATTCCGTCGCGCAACGTCCAGAATTCGCTCACCAGGACGGGCAGTCATCTCGACATCGTTGATAATTACTGATGTCATAGCATTCTCCTTCATAGGGAAAGGGTGTTTATTCTTATTGTAACGCGGTTTTGGTCTAAATAGTGGTATGATTACAATAGAGAGTGAATACAAGACAACGCTTTGCCGTGTTGCACGACGACCCAGTGCTCAGCACGACCTCCACGGTTTTTCTACGCTGGGTTGTCTGCTGCTGACAGCCAATGTCATTCTACGCCGTCTTACAGCATAATACACCAGTGCTTACACCCCCAGCTACCTCGTCGGCGCTGGCCGATCTAATCTGGCTCAATACTGCCGACATGCTACGCGGTTTTGGGATCAGTCGTCCACCTTGGCTACACGGGCTGGCAACCATCCTGGCGCGCCCGGCAGCACGTCGTTTTGCCCGCCAGCTTCTGACATTCGATGCTTTGGTTGGCACCTCTGGATTACCCACCGCTAGCGCCTGGATTTGTTCACATTTCGCTCCCGGATTAGACATTCTTGGGTATCCCCCGCCAAACACAGGGCCACTCCTGGTTGTTGCTAACCATCCCGGATTGCTTGATGCTGCGGCGCTGATGACCACTCTCAATCGTAGCGATCTCAAAGTGATTGCCATTGCCCGACCACTGTTGCGCGCACTTCCCCACACGAGGGCTACCATCATTCCGGTCGGTACCACTGTGCAACACCGTATGAACGCTGTACGCCACGCTATGCGCCACTTGCAGCAGGGAGGCGCCATTCTGACCTTTCCGGCCGGACGCATCGAACCCGATCCGGCACACGATCTCACGGCGATAGCCAGCTTAACGGCATGGTCTGCAAGTCTCGATCTCTTCGGGCGCATTGCAATCGGGCTACCGGTAGTGACTGCCATCGTCAGTCATGTACAGGCCCCGGCTGCGTTACACCATCCGCTTACCCGTTTGCGTCGCAATCCAGCCGACCGCCAGTGGCTGGCTGCGATTCTGCAAGTGTTGTGGCCACACCTGGCAACGACACCGGTGCAGATTCGATTTAGCCCACTACTTCATGCCGATCATAATCTGCGAACAAAAGTACAGTTCTGGGCAAAAACCTTTATACAGCATGCCCACACGAAGCGTTTGTAAAGGAGTCTCGTGAACCGCCATCATGTAATTGTCGCTAGCTCGGTACTGGTTGATATGATGGGTTACGGCCTGATTATGCCGTTATTGCCCTTCATCGTTAAGAGCTGGTCAAGCGATGCTTTCATTGTTGGGTTACTCGGCTCATTGTATGCTGCAACCCAACTACTAGTTGCGCCCGTCTTGGGTAGTCTTTCTGACCGCATTGGTCGGCGTCCGGTGCTACTGCTGTGTCTCTTTGGTTCAGCGCTAGCCTATCTGAGCATAGCGCTCGCCAACTCAATCACCTTGCTCGCAGCCGCCATCGCTTTAGGCGGGGCTGCCGGTTCAAGCATGCCGGTAGCCCAAGCCTACATTGCCGACACCACTACACCACAACACCGCACTCGTGGTTTAGGACTACTAGGTGCAGCCTTCGGCTTAGGACTAATCGGCGGAGCAGCGATGGGGGGATTCCTGGGTCAGTACGGATTAGCGATACCACCGGCTCTGGCGGCTGCAATTGCACTAGGCAATGCACTGTACGCAACCATTGCCTTACCCGAATCGCTCCCACCACACCATCGTCACCATTCAACATACCGGTTGCGGCTTTTCACACCTGTATATACCGCCATGCAGATACCCACAGTACGGCCCCTGCTCTTTGCAGTTGTGCTGCTTAACATCGCGTTTGCCGGTTTGCAGAGCAATGTTGCTCTCTTCACAATGACCCGCTTTGGGTGGGGTCCAACCCAAAATGCGCTGCTTTTTGTGTTCGTTGGTATATGGGCCGCGATCACGCAAGCCGGACTGCTCAAAATCCTGCATCCTCTGCTCGGTGACACGCGCCTAGCCGGTGGTGGTATGGGCTTCATGGCCCTGGCGTTTCTGCTGGTTGGTATGGTCAAACAGAGCGACTGGCTCCTCTTCCCACTGGCCGCAATGCTGGCAATTGGGATGGGGCTTGCGGTACCAACGCTGACCAGTATCATCTCACAGCGCGCCGGGAACGGTCGCCAGGGAGCTGTTCTTGGCGGTATGCAGGCGCTTATTAGCCTGGCGCTCATCGTCGGGCCGCTCAGCTTTGGTTTTCTCTTTGACCGCTTTGGCCCCGACACCCCCTACCTCATCGGTGGTACGCTGCTCACCGGTGCATGGCTGGTGGTGGTATGGACGTTTCTCCAACCGATACCTGCCCTGCCACCAATTGCTTCTCGTCCTGTGGAAGACTCAGAGGCCTAACTATGACAACTCTCACTCCAATTACCCGTGCAGCGATGGCAGATTTGCCAACCAGATTTGGTCATTTTCAGATCGCAGTTTACCTCGATGCTGAACAAAAAGAACAAGTTGCCCTGTTCTGCGGCCAAATTGACAACTCAGACCCAGTCCTCACCCGTCTTCACTCTGAATGTCTTACCGGCGACATCTTTGGCTCACACCGCTGCGATTGTGGCGAGCAACTAGCTGCCGCACTGACTGCCATTCAGCAAGAAGGACGCGGCGTGTTACTGTATCTCAGACAAGAGGGACGTGGGATCGGGTTGGTGAACAAGATTCGCGCTTACGCGCTTCAGCAACAAGGACTCGATACAGTCGAGGCCAATCGTGCGCTGGGATTTCCCGATGATATGCGCGATTACAGCATCGCTGCCGCCATCCTACGTGATCTCGGCATCACCAGCGTGCGTCTGCTTACTAACAATCCTGCCAAAATGACCAGTCTCGAACAGCACGGGATTCATGTGCTTGAACGAGTACCGCTGCAAGTTCCGGCAACGACCTATAGCGCTAGCTACCTACTCACCAAGCAGCTTCGTATGGGGCATTTGCTCGACAGCCGGTTGTTGTAGGAAAGAAGGGTGACGGTAGGCAGTGTATCACCTGCGGTGTGAACAGATTGAGAAGCCGCTCCTAATGCTCAACCATACGTTGCCGAAGCGCTTCAAACAAAATGATGCTTCCGGCTACACCAGCGTTGAGCGACTCAATCGAACCAACCATTGGAATGGCAATCAAGTGTTGTGCAAGAGCACGAGCGGACGAACTCAAACCGTGCGCCTCATTCCCGATTATCAGCGCTGCAGGTTGACGCCAATCTACCGCATAGTAAGGCTTTTTACCCGCACTATCAGCAGCATAGACGGTCAACGAACGCAACTCGGTGCTCACCATTTCCCACGACCATATTCGCAGGGGAACCAGAAAGTGCGCACCCATTGCTGCACGTGCCACTTTTGGATTGAAGGGATCGACAGTCCTAGGAGCACAGATAACGAGGCCAACACCGGCAGCAGCAGCCGAACGGAGAAGGGTCCCAACATTGCCAGGGTCTTGGATAGCATCTAAAACAAGGCGAAGACCGGGTCGTAGTGGTAATTCAGGCCAGCGCACAGCCGCTACAACTCCCTGGGGCTGTTCAGTATCGGCGGCAGCCGCAACAGCGGCAGGAGTTGCCGGATAGCAGTGTGGTAACTGGCGCAGACGATTCAAGAGCGCTGTACCGGCAGAAGTGGATGACAGTTGTTCGGGAGCATACAGCGCAAGGCGCAACTCAGCGCCGGCTGACAGCGCATCGCTGACGAGACGAACCCCTTCGATAACAAAACTCCGCTCATGTCGCCGATGACGTGCCGATTCGGCGAGCGAGCGGAGCCACTTCACATGCTGGTTTGCAGAACTGGAGATCACTCTGGCAGAGAACAGTGATCGGTTCACGCAACAGCAGCCGATTGCGCCTGGGCAACGATCCGAGCAAAAGCTTGCGGATCGCGTACCGCAAGATCGGCCAACATCTTGCGGTCAATCACAATGTTCGCTTTCTTCAGGCTATTCATTAGGCGGCTATAGGTTGTACCGTGAAGGCGGGCCGCTGCATTGATACGAATAATCCACAGACGGCGAAAATCACGCTTACGTCGACGTCGGTCACGATACGCATCAGCAAGTGCGTGCATCACCGCCTCGTGCGCCACCTTGTAATGGCGACTGCGCGCACCGCGATACCCTTTGGCCTGAGCTAACAGTTTCTTGTGGCGCTTACGCACCATTATGCCACGCTTGACACGAGTCATAATTTTTCTCCTTTAACGGATAGGTCAGGGGGTGGCAAACCAAACCCTGAACTTCATCCGCGATCAACCAAAGATATTCCTGCGCGAATCATGATGACCTAACAAACAGCACTTCCGTGCCGATCCTACTCTAACCCGTAAGGCAGTGCTCTCTGCAACAAGCGACGGTTAGCGGGAGAAATCGGATGCCCTTTTCCCCAGGCACGTTGTGAACGACTGGGACGGTTACGCTTGTTTCCACGCACACCACGCTGTTGAAGAAATTTGCCCGACGCCGTTATCTTAAAGCGCTTTTTCGCACCTTTGTGCGTCTTCATTTTCATCTTAGGCATTGAATAACTCCTCTAGTTGCCACCGGATAGCGCAACGCCGACCGGTATCGCATCGGTTATCGTCGTCTTCGGCGTCCCCGCTCTGCTTTCTCTTCCTCGTCGAAATCATCTTCCTCGTCGTCGTAGTCCTCGTCGAAGAAATCTTCTTCTGCGTCAGTATCCTCGATTTCTTCGCTACTGTCCTCAACGAGTTCTTCTTCCTCAACCACTTCTTCTTCCGCTGCCGGTGCTGCCGCAGCCGGAGCAGGTTTCGTGCTAGCTGCCCCACTCTGTGCAGTGCGCTGAGCGGCTGCCTTTTGCGCCTGTTGGGCTGCTTTTAGCACTTTTGCAGTTGGCGCCAGCAACATGGATAAGACGCGGCCCTCCATGAGCGGTTTCTGTTCGACGACGGCAATATCACTCAACTGCTCTGCAATCTGATCGAGCATCTGCCGCCCGATTTCGGGGTGAGCCATCTCACGACCACGAAAACGCAGGTTGAATTTTACCTTGTCGCCGGCCAATAAAAAGCGCCGCGCCTGATTCGCTTTTACTGCAACATCGTGATCGTCAGTCTTTGGCATGAGCCGAATTTGTTTGAGTTCCGACTGTTTTTGATTACGACGCGCTTCACGCTCTTTCTTGCTCTGCTCGTAGCGAAACTTGCCATAATCAAGCAGGCGGCATACAGGTGGAACTGCATTCGGCGCAACTTCAACGAGATCGTACCCGCGTTCTTCAGCCATCGCCAGTGCTTCGCGAAGCGGAACAATCCCTACCTGCGTGCCATTCTCGTCAATGAGACGCACTTCACGGGCACGAATACGATTATTGATGCGAAACCGGTCTCTAATAGCGCGACTCCTTCGTCTTGCAAGGGGTGACAGGAGAGATAAGCAGAACAGTATGATCGCTCACCGTCACCACAACCTGACTTCCCGACTTTTTGACAACAAGATAACATCGCCTAAGAGCGATGCTACGTCAATACGACATTATACCAGTCTGCACGGGGTTCGTCAAACGTTGCTAGTGGGGAAACAGGGTTTTTCAAAGTTTTCACCGTGCTCGGTAGCGGTCATGTGAGAGCCTGACCCAAAACCCGGATTTCGTATTGGGAACGTACCGTGCCGGGACAACCACTGCGTTGGGGGGCAACGTTCTGTTCCGCTATCCGCCGCACGTTCCCGCTGCCGAGCGGGCAGCGCCAGACGCTGCGCGTGACGGGTTGGGAGAGCAACGTTCACCCCGCGCAATGCACATTCCCCCTTCCTCTCCCCGTGGGGGAGAGGAAGGGGGCGAGGGGGAAGGTGAGGACCACCAAGCGTTCTCCGCAGCATCGGTGCTGAAACCGTTGCAACTCATCTCTCCGCACGCCTCTCCCCTCTCTCCCCACTGCTGCCGGATCGCTAGAGAAATACGCGATGGCTTGCAGGCAATACGCGGTCATGGTATCATTACGTACATAGTAAATCTATGCCAGGGGAGCCTGGGTGAACCGGGCTGAGAGGGTGTCTTCGGCGTTACGCCACCGACACCGACCCTCTGAACCTGATCTGGGTTATGCCAGCGGAGGGAGGAGCAAACGGTGCAGATGTATGATCTGCAATCAGTGTATCCGTCCTGCGGTGGCAGGACGGTTTTTTTGTCCCTTCACTCGTTGCCGTCCGTCTGCTGGCGCAAGGAGGTATGTATGACTCTCAATGAACGGATCGCCGCGTTACGTGAACAAGTACGCCAGCAGCGCCCCCTTATTCACCACATCACGAATTTTGTGGTGATGAACGACACTGCGAATGTAACCCTCCATATCGGCGGGTTGCCAGTGATGGCGCATGATCGGGCAGAAGTTGCCGAGATGGTAACGGCTGCTGGAGCGCTCGTGCTCAACGTGGGTACGTTGTCGCCTGATTGGATCGAAGCGATGTTGATTGCAGGGCGGCGCGCCAACGAGCTGAGCATTCCCATTGTGCTCGATCCGGTCGGCGCCGGCGCCACTACGTTGCGCACAACGAGTAATCGCCGCTTACTCGAAGAGCTACAGATTTCAATTGTGCGTGGCAATTCGGGTGAGATTGGCGCATTAGCCGGGATGGGTGGCGTGGTAAAGGGTGTTGAGACCGTTGTTGAGGTCGATAACCCACTTGCTGCCGCCCAGGCATTGGCCCGCCAGTACCAAACCGTGGTGGCGGTAACCGGTCGGCGCGACATCGTCACCGATGGGACACGAGTGTTTATGGTCGATAATGGTCACGAATGGCTTAAAACGCTCACCGGCACCGGCTGTTCAGCAACAACGGTGATTGCCGCATTTGCCGCGGTCGAACGTGATTATCCGTTGGCCGCAGCAGCCGCACTTGCCTGTTTTGGGTTGGCAGCCGAAATCGCGGCTCCAGCCGCACGTGGGCCGGCCAGTTTCAAAGTGGCGTTCTACGATGCGATATACCATCTTTCAGCCGACCAGATTCGGGCCGGTGCCCGGGTGACGCTGGGAACAGAGTGAGTTTGTAGTGTCCTGACCCAATCGAGCGTGTGTCGGAACAAGACGCCTTTAGCAGGGGATGTGAATGGTTCAGACGCAGCCGTGGAAAGGATGTGGTGAATGAGCACGGCAAAGACGATTGACTGGCGGCTCTACGTGATAACCGATGCCGGCCTGGCACGTGGTCGTTCACATCGGGAGGTGATCGAGGCAGCGATCCGCGGTGGTGCGACTGTCGTGCAGTATCGGGCGAAACATGTCTCCACCAGGCAGATGGTCGCCGAGGCGCAAGAACTGCGTGAACTGACCCGTCGTACCGGCGTACCCTTCATTGTCAATGATCGGGTAGATGTGGCACTCGCGGTTGATGCTGATGGCGTACATATTGGTCAGGATGATATGCCGGTGGCGCTTGCCCGTAAACTGATCGGCGACCGGTTATTAGGGGTTTCGGCGCATAGCCTGAGCGAAGCAGTACAGGCAGTGCACGATGGCGCCGATTACCTCGGTGTCGGACCGGTCTTTGCGACCCCGACAAAGCCTGATGCTGCTCCACCAATAGGTATTGATGGCCTGACAGCCATTCGGCGACAGATAGCAATCCCTATCGTCGCCATTGGTGGCATCAATCAGGCAAATGCTGCTGAGGTCATACGCACGGGTGTCAATGGTATTGCGGTGGTTTCGGCAGTGGTGGCGGCAGCAGATGTTACTGCTGCTACCCGCCAACTGATTTCGATTGTATCAGCAGTTCAGGAGCAGGTATTATGACGTTACCGCGTTGTTTGACTATTGCCGGTTCCGATTCGGGCGGTGGAGCCGGTATCCAGGCCGATCTGAAGGCGTTTGCCGCTCTGGGTGTGTACGGAATGAGCGCGTTGACAGCCGTCACTGCCCAAAATACGGTCGGTGTCCAAGGAGTGATTGAACTGCCGGCTGCGTTTGTTGGTCAGCAGATCGACTCAGTGGTAACCGACATCGGTGTTGACGCTGTGAAAACTGGGATGTTGGCCAACGCCGACATTATTGCCGTTGTCGCTGAAAAGGCCCGTACGTACCACTGGCCGCATCTAGTCGTCGATCCGGTCATGATGGCGAAGAGTGGTGATCCCTTGTTGCGGCCGGAGGCTCAACATGCGTTGATCTCGCTCTTGTTCCCACTGGCAACGATAGTAACGCCAAATATCCCGGAGGCGCGTGCCCTAACCGGACTTGCGATCACGACAGTGACGGAGATGGAACAGGCAGCACAGATGATTCATGCGATGGGGCCGCGTTGGGTACTGGTGAAAGGTGGTCATCTACAAGGTGATAGTGTCGATGTACTCTTCGACGGCGCACAATACCAGTACTTCACCGCGCCACGGATCGAAACCAGGCATACGCACGGCACCGGCTGTACATTCGCTTCAGCCATCGCCGCCGGTCTAGCGAAAGGGCTAAGCGTGCCTGAAGCAGTTCAACAGGCAAAGGACTATATTACCACTGCGCTACGTCATGCGCCTGGTTTAGGGAATGGACACGGTCCGGTACACCACTTTGCCGCATGGTACGGGGTTAGTGAGGCGTAAAAGCATTGCGTTCCAGGTGTACTGAACAATGCAGAAGGCAAACACCTGGAACGCAGGGAGGGAGAATGCACAGGGCGCGTCAGGAAGCGCGCCCTTACTTCTTTTCAACCGTGCTGTTGACCACACCCATCAATACCTTACCGAGTTCCGCCTGGGCCTCGATCACTCGCTGCATCGCCTCTTGCCAGCTCTGCATCACCTTTTGCATCTGATTCGTATCCCAGCCACGAGCGATGGTGGTTGGATCCGACTTCTTTAGCATCTCGAACCATCCCTCAATAAACCGGCTCTGGCTCTCGGTAAAGTTGCGCGTCATCTCCAGCACTTGTCGGCTCCATTCCACCAGCGAGGTTGGTGTCATCGGATTGAGACCGGGGATGGTCGGTACACCTGGCACAGAGGGCATCGTCGGCATATTGACACTATTAGCCGCCACTGCCTCGGCCCACATCCGGGTCAGCTCGACCTGCGCCTCAAGGGTCTGCTTCACCGTTCCGCGCCAGCTATCTACCGTCTTCTGCCATGCCTCCGGGCTCTGCGGAGATGCCATGTATTGCATCGAAGCCATCCAGCTTTCCCACACCTTCTGCTGCGTGCCCGTCCACATCTTGATCATGTCGTTTACTTGCTTCGACCAGTCCATTGGATCCTCCATTCAGCGTTATGCGCTGTCTTCCCACTCTTACACCGCATATCTCATGCGGGTCTGTTGTCAGGGTAGAATAGTAGGTTACAATGGAGTTACTAATGCGTTTCATTGCAACCATTTGACAGAAGGGACGCAAATCTCTACCATACTGTCAAGTGTTACTGTTTCATCAATGGGTTCATGCTGCCGTTTTTGATTCCCGGTAGCGCTCCGACCATACACCATGAGACACCAGGGAGGTCAATGATGACCACAATGGAGATTGCCACACTTCCCAACTTCGTGCATATTCGTGAAGTGGGGCCGCGTGATGGGTTGCAGAATGAGCCGGTCATTCTCAGTACCACCCAGAAGATAAAACTGATCGATCTGCTCGCTACCACCGGACTACGGGCAATTGAAGTGGGAGCTTTTGTGCGGCCTCAGAATGTTCCCCAGATGGCCGATACCGAAGCTGTATTTGCCGGCATCAAACGCCGACCAGGGGTGGTGTACAGTGCGATTGCACCGAACGTTGTCGGGGCGCGACGGGCAATTGCCGCTGGCGCAGATGTCGTCCAGGTATTTCTTAGCGCCAGCGAGAGCCATAATCGAAGCAATGTGAACATGAGTATCGAACAGTCGCTGACACAGGTGGCCGAGATGGCAACATTAGTCCACGCTGCCGGTAAGCCGTTCGATGCCGTTCTGTCGGTGGCGTTTGGCTGTCCATTTGAAGGCGATGTACCTATCGAGCGGGTTATGGATCTGTGCCAGCGGTTGCTCGATCTGGGAGCCGAGCAGTTAACGTTGGGCGACACCACCGGAATGGCCCATCCACTCCTGGTACAAGCAGTGGTGCGCGCCTTTCGCGAACGCTTTCCACGCCAGCCGTTACGTCTGCATCTGCACAGTGCGCGTGGCGCCGGACTGGCTAATCTACTGGCCGCATTACAACTGGGTGTAGATATGTTCGATTCGAGCATCGGCGGCATTGGGGGTTGTCCGTTTGCCCCTGGCGCGCCCGGCAATCTTTGTACGGAAGATGTGACCCATCTGCTCCACGAGATGGGGATTGCAACTGGGCTGAATTTGCCGGCCCTGATGGCAACCGCCCGTGAACTTGAGCGCATGGTAGGGCATGAGGTGCCGGGTCAGACCATCAAAGCCGGTATCTGCAAGCACTTGCGAGATCGGGGAGAAGGATAGGCAGCGGAGGAGATGTTGCTGCAATACAGAGGTGAACAACGTGGATCCGCGTGATCGAGTAGTCATTATTACCGGCGCTTCAAGTGGGATTGGTGCGGCGACGGCGCGTTGTTTTGCAGAGGCCGGTGCCCATCTGGTGCTGGCGGCTCGTTCGCACGAGGCGTTAGAGCAGGTAGCAGCCGGTTTGCCACGAGCAATAGCTGTGCCAACGGATGTCGCTGATCCGGTAGCTTGTGCCAATCTGGTTGAACGTGCTGTTGAAGCGTTTGGACGAGTTGACATCTTAATCAATAACGCCGGTATTGGACTAAGCGGCCCGATCACTACGCTGACTCGCTCCGATCTCGAGCGGGTGCTGGCAGTTGATCTGCTGGGGCCGATCTGGTTAATTCAGGCCACAGTACCACTGATGCGTACTGCCGGTCGCGGTCAAATTATTAATGTTTCTTCAGTGCTGGCAGCACAGCCATTACCTTTTCTAGGCGGTTATGCAGCCGCCAAAGCTGCGCTTGAACAGATCAGTAATGCCTTACGGATCGAACTATACGGGAGCGGTATTGCGGTTACAATAGTACGTCCCGGTACAACCCGCACTGAGTTTAATCAGCGCAGGCTAGGACATGGCCGTGAACGACGACGAATTGCACCGCCTGGAGTACCACCAGAAGCAGTGGCGCGCACCATTCTCCGTGCTGCCCGCACTGAGCCACGAATGGTATATGTGAGATGGAGTGATCGCCTGGCATTGTGGATTAGTCGGATGGTTCCGGGCTTGATCGATTCCATACTAGCCCGTGCGTTTGTTTGGGAAGAGCATTCGGTTCAGCATTGAGGGTATTTCGAGGAAATAACCGTGAATACACCGTCTGCGTTGTTGCGCCAACCGGCTCTCGATCCTGATGGTCAACAGCTCGCCTTCATCACCGCTGGAGATGTCTGGCTGGTCTCAATCGAAGGTGGGATTGCCGAACGTCTGACCGCTCATCCCGCACGTCATTACCAGCCGTGCTTCAGTCCCGATGGACAGCGTCTGCTGTTTGGGGCCGGACGTGATGGCGCCGGTGATCTCTATGTCCTTGATCTGGCAGGTGGCGCACCGCAACAACTTACCTTCCAGGATGAACCGTGCTACCCACAGGACTGGGCAATTGACGGTGAAGCAGTCTATTTCACCAGTGATATTGAACAGATGGGGTATGGCATCTATCGTGTTGGTATATCTGGTGGGACACCGGCACCAATCTATCTTGAACCATACGAACAGCTCGATCAGGTCGCTGTCGCGCCAGATGGGCAGCAACTGGCATTTGTAAACGTGCGTGAACGCTGGTGGCGACGTGGTCCCCATCCCTTTTCGCCGAATGAAGTCTGGTTAGGCCCAGCCTATCCCGACTATCGAGCGCTCTGTCAATATGCGGGTCCTTACGGTCAGAGGTTTCGCTATGCCGGCAAACTGGGGTGGCCGCTGTGGGCGCCCGATGGACAGGGATTGTATATTGTCTGCGATTATGACGGGCACGAGAATCTCTGGTATCTTCCGTTTGGCGAAGGTGAGCCACGTCAGATTACCTGCTTTCGTGATGGCAGATTGTTTTTTCCAACAATCGCCCGCCGGAACGGCGCCATTGTCTGTGAACGAGGTGATGGGCAATTGTGGCGCATTGATCCACTAAGCGGTGAAGCTGCGCCTATTCCTATTCGGGTCCGAATCGACAGCAAATACACCCCGGTGCGAATCGAACGCTGGACGAGTGGCTACAGCGAAGTCCATCTCAGCCCTGATGGTAAGAAGCTGGCCTTTGTCGCCCGTGGTGATGTCTTTGCCGATTTTGCCGATAAGGAGACGGATCGCGATCTACGGCAGGGACCGGCTTTTCGCATTACCAACACGCCAGCCCGCGAGCGGAGCGTTGCCTGGACACCCGACTCACAGCGCTTAATTTACCTTTCTGACCGTCACGGTGAAGTTGAACTGTTTCGCTACGACTTCAGCAGCGGTCAGGAATGGCAACTTACCCACGATGGCCGACCGAAAATGTTACCGCGAATTGCGCCTGACGGGAAGGCCATTGCGTACATCCGCGATCAGATGGTCATTGAGGTCATCGATATTGAGGGCAAGTCACCACGTGAGGTATGTCGAGCAAGGTTTGCCGTGGCCGCCGATCTCTGTTGGTCACCTGATTCACAATATCTAGCCTTCGTCGCGCAAGATAGCCGCCTCTTCAGCAATGTCTATGTAGTGCCGGCAAGCGGTGGCGAGCCACGTCAGATCACCTTTCTCAGTAACCTGGAAGGCGGGAATCTGTGTTGGGCGCCAGATGGTAGCTTCA
The DNA here is from genome assembly GCA_017743535.1 of Chloroflexus sp. Taxonomy (GTDB): domain Bacteria; phylum Chloroflexota; class Chloroflexia; order Chloroflexales; family Chloroflexaceae; genus Chloroflexus. The sequence goes on along the minus strand of JAGHYT010000003.1, from coordinate 5,905 downwards.
TCATCTTCACTACCGAACAGTATCGTTTAGAAGCTCAGATCGCTCGTGTCGATCTCCGTCCTCCACAACCAGTTTTTCGCGAAACGGCTTTTGAACAGTTGTTTGTGAAAAAGGAGGAGCAACCGGCCAAAACCGATGATCAATCTGCCACCAATACCAGAGCACCCGAACCGCCAAACACATCTATCGTCTTTGAAGGGATTGATCGTCGTCTGCGCCTGCTCACACCACCACAAATGAACGCGATGGCGGGAGCCATCAGTCCCGATGGGAAAGACCTGCTATTTCTGGCGTCAGTAGCCGGCAAGGTCGATGTCTGGACCCTCCCCCTCGATGAGCCTCGAGCCAATCAGCCGCCACGCCAGTTGACTGCCAGCGACACGCGCAAGGGATTTCTACAATTTGCCCCTGATGGTCGGAGTTTTTACTATCTTGAAGACGGGCAGGTAGTGGTGCGTCGCTTCCCCGGCGGGAATGAACCAAACCGGCTCTCATTACGGGCTGAAGTAGAGGTTGATTTTCATCGCGAAAAAGAACAAATCTTTATCGAGGCCTGGCGCGAACTCCGCGATAGCTTCTACGATCCGACATTCCGTGGTCAAGACTGGTATGCGGTTCGTGAGCGCTTTTCCCCCCTGATTGGCGCGGTACACACGACCGGAGAATTACATACGCTGATCAACCTGATGGTTGGTGAACTACGGACTTCACACCTGGGCAGTGGCTTCTACGGTGGTGAGAGTGATGATGGCTTTATCGGTATTCTGTTTGCCGCCGAACCACTGCTGCGTGAAGGTCGTCTCATCGTTGAACGTATCTTACCCGATGGCCCAGCAGCGCTGGCGCTTGAACCACCACAGCCTGGTGAAGAGCTGGTTGCGATTGACGGCACTCGCCTGAATGGAACCATCTCCATCCATAAGTTACTCTTGCGCAGTGTCGGGCGGCGGGTACGAATCAGATTGCGAGCCAATGACGGTAATGAACGCGAAATCGTCGTTCGTGCGATCAGTCAAACCGCGTACCAGAAATTGCGCTACCGCGATTGGGTGACAACCAACGAGCAGTACGTCCATCGGCTCAGTGAAGGACAGCTCGGCTATGTCCATATTGCCGAGATGAGTTATTCCGCCTATCAACAATTTTTGGTCGATCTCGATGCTGAAACGCACAGCAAGGCTGGTGTCATCATTGACGTGCGGTACAATACAGGTGGGCATACAGCGACGTTCATTCTCGATGTGCTGATGCGACGTTCGGCACTGCGTAGCGGTTTTCGCGATCTTGGCACGACTGACGCCAGTCATCTGGCAGGTAATCGCGTGCTTGACCGACCAACTGTACTAGTGACGAACGAACGTTCGGCAAGCAACACCGAGATGTTGAGCGAGAGTTATCGGCGGTTGAAGCTCGGTAAAGTAGTAGGCCGCCCAACCGCTGGCGCAGTTATCTGGACATACCAGATTCAGTTGCTCGATGGTGCCTGGCTGAGCCTGCCTCGATTGTACGTGGTGACGCCGGAAGGTGAAGACTTAGAGGGACGAGGACGACCGGTTGATGTTGATGTTGCTCGGCCACTGGGTGAATGGGCCACAGGACGCGATAGTCAGCTCGAAGCAGCAATCACCACCTTGCTCAAAATCGTTCGGCGCAAACGGTCGTGAAGTGGCGCTTGAACGGTAATGAGCGCCGGGCTAAAAATGACCGTATGTCGTACATCGTTATACGCCGACAACAGTATAATAAGAGCTGTGCATTGCAGAGAAACCTGACCGGCCAACCGCTTACAAGCGCTGTGCGTCTTCACGTCGCTATCGCGGGTCGGGTTACGCGATAGCGATACTTGTGCAGAAAAGTGAGGTTGAAGATGTCGACCCTCGCACCGCTCCGCTTCTCAGTCTGTCTCGATATGATCTTCACCGATCGCCCGTTTGAGCAGCGCCTCGAACATATTGCCGATCTGGGCTTCCGCGCCTACGAATTCTGGACGCGGCGGGGCAAGGATATGAATATCACGATTGCCCTGCAAACGGCATTACGCTTGCACTGTGTAGCCATCTTTGGTAGTGAAGCCTCACCGAATGATCCCGATCAGCGCGCCCTCTTTCGTGAAGAAGTGACGCGCAGCGCTGCCCTGGCAGTTGATCTCGCCTGCGATAATCTCATCGTACACGGTGGCATCAGTCGTGCAGACCTGGATTATGCCAGCCAACGGGCATGTCTGATCGATGCGCTACACGAGGCTGCCGAAACAGCGGCTGATGCCGGTTTAAACTTGCTGCTCGAACCGCGTAACCCACTCGACCATCCGGGGAGTTTTCTCTGGTCATCTGATGAGGGGTTCGCGATTATTCGTGAGCTTGGGAAACCGCATGTTAAGTTGTTATTCGACTGCTATCATCAGCAGATCAGTGAAGGCAACCTGACCCGTCGCATTCTCGCGAATCTTGATCTCATCGGTCACATTCATGTAGCAGATGTTCCAGGGCGACACGAACCTGGTACTGGCGAGATCAACTACGAGCATATCTTCGGGATTCTCCGTGAACATGCTTACAGTGGCTATGTTGGCCTTGAATATACGCCACGGATCGATTCCGCTGCTAGTTTACGTGCAGTACGGATGTTGAGCCAGTGAAAAACGGTGATGATTGATTGCGTTGGGTGAGCGATGATGAAGCGAGTTCCAAATCTTCGCGCTACGGCAGACGGATGCTGTTAGTAATGTCTGCACATTGTGTTGTCTGCCCTTGAACACCGAAACGAAGGGGGCATCGGCCAATTGCACATCGATCAGTAATAGCGAAAGACTTCATCCGCAATCGAAACGATGATAATACACCGACAATCCAATGTATAATAGCAGTGCACATACCACTCGTGATTGAAATACTATGGTGTTCCATGACCACGTTGCTCGATGAATTAACTGCGCTCGAACAAGAAGCCCTCACCGCACTTGAAGCCGTTACCGATGTCGCTGCACTCACTGAATGGAAGAGCCGTTTTATTGGGAAGCAGGGTCGTCTTTCTCGTCTGAGCCGCGGCCTCGGCGCCCTACCGGCCGATGAACGACCATTGGTAGGACAGCGAGTCAATGCGTTACGTGAACAACTTGAAACCGCGTTCGCGGCTGCCAAAGAGCGGCTGGAGGCCCAGGCCATTGCCGCCGAGCTGGCCGCAGAGCGGATTGACGTGACAATGCCCGGTCGTCGTCCTGCGGTTGGCTATGTTCATCTCACCAACCAGATTCTGCGTCAGGTTCAGCACATCTTTGCCGAGATGGGTTTTCAAGTCTGGGAAAGCCCTGAAGTTGAATATGACGCTTTCAATTTTAGCCTGCTCAATTTCCCCGACGATCATCCCGCACGCGACATGCAAGACACCTTTTACATTGAAATGCCAGCAGGCGCGCCTTCAGTGCTCTTACGAACCCATACCTCGCCCGGACAAATCCACGCGATGCGGCGCAATGCCCCTCACCCGTTACGGGTCCTGATTCCCGGTAAGGTCTACCGTAACGAACAGGTAACGGTGCGGAGTGAGATGATGTTCCATCAATTTGAGTTCTTAGCGGTTGGTCGCAACGTCACGATGGCTGATCTGAAGGGGACACTGAGCTTTTTCGCCGAGCGTATGTTCGGGCCAGGCACCCAGGTGCGCCTGCGTCCCAGCTTCTTCCCCTTCACCGAACCCAGTGCCGAGATGGATGTTACCTGCTTCCTCTGCGGCGGAAAGGGTTGTCGCATCTGCAAGTACGCTGGCTGGCTTGAAATCGGTGGTTGTGGAATGGTCCATCCGAATGTGTTACGCAATGGCGGTTATGATCCGGCAGAATTTAGCGGTTTCGCTGGCGGATTTGGTCCTGAACGGGTCGCAATGCTCAAATACGGTATCGATGACATTCGCTGGTTCTACAGCGGTGACCAACGCTTTGTCGAGCAGTTTGGATAATCTATGCGCCGTGATGAATTGAATCGAGCAATTCACGATCTCTACCGTGCCGAACACGAGGCACTCGGTGAACGTGGTGGCTATGAACTGCTTGACAAAGCGCGCCAGTGGGATTTGACTTCCGTCTTAACCAGTGGCGGAGTTATTGTCTTTCCCCATGCTAGCGTTGCCGATTGCGGTCATCAGATAGCAGCGGCAGTCCATGCTTGTCTCGATAGTGGCGCCGATCGCGTGCTTGTGATCAGTGTGCTACACGCCTGGAATGATGAGATGGAGCAGGCACGCCGTCGGGTTGCGGCTGGTGGCTCTCCTGCTGCCGAGCACTATTGGGGCATTCAGGGGCCAGGTCTCAACCGGGGGAACGAATGGGAGCTTGATCACGCACTCTATAGTTTTCGCTTCTTCTGGCAGCTTGAAACGCGCCGTCGCGGCATCCGCGGCCCACAAGTGATCGAGCGTTACCCTTACTTGGCCGGCGGTCATCCAGAAGCGTTGCCCGGTATCGAAGCGTTGGTGGAACTGGCTCGTGATGCAGTTATCGTCTCAACTGCCGATCCGTTTCATCACGGCATCGGCTACGGCGATCCGCCTGAACAGTCACTGGCTCCAGAGGCAGGCGGTCTCGAACTGGCACGACATACCATTGAAGAGGGGATAAACCTGTTGGCGGCTGGTGATTATTGGGGCTACAATCAGCACTGTGTGCGGGCTAAAAGTGATGCGCGCGATGCTGGCCAAGTGTTCCGCTTCTTACGAGGGCCGCTTCAGGGTGAAATCCTCGATCTGGTTGCGAGCGACGCAACAAAACTGTATCAGACCCCACCACCAACCTGGGTAGCTGCACCACTCGTGTGCTGGACGAGAGTAATTCCATGAATCGACATCGCTTGTGGCTGTACACTGTTCTCTTTGCCGGTGTACTGATCGCCTCAACTGCATCGATCCTGATCCGTTATGCCCAGGGTGCCGGTATGTCGTCATTGAGTATCGCTGCCGGCAGGCTGGGTTTAGCGGCGCTGATCCTGACTCCGCTGGCGCTCAGCCGATCCAGCAACGAAATACGTCGACTCGCCCGTCGCGATGTTCTCTTCGGCATGGGAGCCGGAGTGTTTCTTGCCCTTCACTTCGCCAGTTGGATTAGCTCACTTGAGTATACCTCGGTTGCCAGCAGTGCGGCGCTTGTCTCTACCAACCCGCTCTGGGTCGGGTTGGCTTCATTCTTCCTCTTCCGTGAACGATTACACTGGACGACTCTGATCGGCATTGCTCTGACCCTGGTAGGGACGATCGTGATTAGTATCAGTGATAGCACCAACACCACGCAGAGCAATCCGTTGCTTGGCAACACGCTGGCCTTGATTGGCGCGGTTACCGCCAGTGGCTATCTACTTATCGGTCGTAACTTGCGTCAACGACTCTCGGTATTAGCGTACATCTGGCTCGTCTACACCAGCGCAGCAGTGGTATTGGTGATATGGGCTATCGTCAGTGGTCAGCGATTCTTTGGTTTTGAACCTTACGTGTACCTGATTGTCCTTGGTCTGGCGGTCGGTCCGCAACTCCTCGGTCATACTGCATTCAACTACGCGCTCAGCGGCTTATCGGCCACTTACGTAGCAGTGGCAATTCTCGGCGAGCCAATCGGCTCATCCCTGCTCGCCTTCATCCTCTTCCGTGAAACTGTCGCACTGTTGCAGCTCGTTGGGATTATTCTCTTGCTGACCGGCATTGCTGTGGCCTCGATTGCTGAACAGCAATCAACTGGCGAGAAGCATCCCGTCCAACAGTCCGCCGACTAATGACGAAGCACCGCTCCCACTTCCGCCTATGCGCGGGTACGCACTGTTGCGCCCTTATACGGGGTGTGCAATGGATTCCTCTACACCGCACAACGCGGGCCAGCGGTCTGCGCCCCCAGGCAAACCGAGCACCACACGACGCGGGCCAGCGG
>JAGHYT010000181.1:0-6711 GCA_017743535.1 Chloroflexus sp. | reverse complement strand
GCGCAGCGAACCGATCAGCCCCGTCTCGTGCAGGCGGTCGCAGGTCTGATCCACACCGCCGGTCCATAAGGGGGTCAATGTCTGTAGTGTGATCTTCATAAGAGTTTTTCGCCCCGTGTAGATACGACAGTATCTTTTTCTAGCTACCTCACGAACTTCAGAACGCTAATTCAAACGGTCACATCAAATACCGCTAGCGGCACAAAACTACCTGCGCAATCGCGGCTACGAGTCGGCAGTTCGTCTGACCGTAGTCTTGTCCTAGCATTCGCTCAAAATCTTCTCCGCCATATCAGATAGACGACTACAAGTCTATGGCTCTATGGTTTTACTCTAGCATGAGATTAGTAGTATTCTAGCATAAGAGGCAGCACCAAGCCATCTCTACTCATTGAACATCTTGTCAGCTCGCCACTGTACCGATCCGCGTTGCAGAAATAATCTCCTTCGCCTCAAAACGACTTCCGTCCCACCCCTATCAGCACCGGACAGTCCTTCTCGACCATACACGCATCCAAATCATTAGAGGTATGGCCCCCTAGCACCACTCCTGCATGGCTGGTTCGCATGGTATGATACACTTTTGGTATGAAGCATCAACAATCGCCATTCATCCAAGCCCTAGTTTCACGGTATCAGCGAGCAGCACTGGTCTTTCTGGTCTTGCTCTCGCTGGTGACGGTGGTTGTTGCTTTGAGCGCCGTGGGTGATGCGATGCTACGCGCAGCATGGCCACGGTTGGTAGGGATGCTGGCATGTCTGATCGGGATGCTGGGATTGGCGTGGCTAACGCCGCTACGGGTTCTGAAGGTTTGGGGACAGATTACGTTGATCGGTCTTGAGCTGGCCGCCGCCGTCGGTGCCCAGGTGCTGTACCCAACATCGCTGATCGACTATATTTACCTCATTCTTATTTTGCAGGGAATTGTGTTGTTCCGCCCATGGCTGTGGTCGATCATCGCTGTTGCAGTATGGGTGGTGTGGACGCTTGTGCGCTATCAACTCTCAAATGATGTGATAGCGTGGTTGCAGAGTAATCTGGCGCTGGCGTTTCCGGCTATCTGTGCCATCATTGCTGCGTTTATCTATGCCCGCCACCTCCGGCGGCGTGAGCAAATTCAGCAGATGTTGCACCAGCTCCAACAACGCTCGGCAGCGTTTTCGACCTTCTTGCGCGAAGCGCAACAGCGGGTAGTGCTCGAAGAACGGCAACGGCTGATGAATCTGTTAGCTAGCGAGGTACAGCAGACGCTGGCTTATGCCGAACGGAGTATAACGACGGCCTTGAGCGCGGCACAGTCGAACCTGCAACGCCTGCAAACAACTCTCGATACCCCTCGTGCTGCCGCTGCCACTGCTATGTATCGCCTTCGCGAGACTCTTAACATCCTACGCGCTCAGCCTGAACTTGATGAACAACCAACCAGAATGGCGCTCAACAATCAGCTCGATGACACGTTGATTGCGCCACGTCCATCCTCTGTGCTGGCCTGGCTCTTGCCCTCCATCTTCGTTAGCCTGTCACTTGGACTGGCACTCCTCCAGCCGCATCCACTCTCGCTGTCGGCAATGCTCTGGCTCGTCGTGCTAGGTGGACTGCTCATTGTTGCCAGTGTCTTCACCCAGCATGCTGATCGGAGCGCTTTCGTGCAGATTGGTCTGGCAGTGCAGACGCTAACCATTACCCTTATGGCAGTAATGACCAACTTGCTTCCGTTGCTGTGGGGATTGTTGCTGGTTGCCTGGCAGATGGCCAGTCGCCTCTCGGCACTGCAGGTGCTGATCTTCGGCGCACTATTACCACTGTTGCTGTTCCTGATCGGTTTCTGGCAATCACTGACTCTCGATGTGCTCACCGTCGTGAGTCTTACGATTGCGGTAATCTTGGTCGGGACACCCCTCCTTATGGCCCGTCATCAGTTACGCCGTCGTCAACAGGCCGAGCAGCAAGTGCAATTACTGACGACCGACATGCAGCAACAAGCAAAGGAGATCCAGGCGATCACCGTTGCGGCTGAACGTGCCCGGCTGGCTCGTGAAATGCACGATGATCTTGGCTCGAAACTGGTATTGATGAATCTTGAATTGCAGTTGGCTACCGAATTAGCTGATGAAGATCCGTTAGCAGCACGTGACCATCTTGCGCGTAGTCGAGAATTATTACGAAGCGCATGGCAGAGTCTGCTGGCAGTGGTTGATGCTGATTTGCCCTTTCAAAGTACTGGCCTGACCCAGAGCCTGCAACAGTTGGTACACCAGTGTGCGCAAAGCACGCGGGCAACGGTTGAGCTGACGATCCAGGGTGAGATTGACAATATACCGCCTGCGGTTGGTCACTGCATATACCGTGCAGTGCAAGAGGGTCTGACCAATGCCTGCAAGCATGCCAATGCCGATACGATGGTGATCGATATCAAAGCCGATGGCGGTTATGTGGTTGTGATTATCACGAATAACGATCGCTCGGATCGAATGTCGCCAAGGGTTGACCTAGGCAGTGGTAGTTTCGGATTAATCGGTTTGCGAGAACGGGTTGAACTGCTTGGCGGCGGTATGGAAGCTGGGCCACTTCCAGACGGGGGTTGGCGGTTACGACTGGTGATCCCGTTTGAAGCTGAGGATAAATTATGACGATTCGCGTATTGATTGTCGATGATCAGGCGCTGATTCGTACTGGGATCGCAACGTTGCTGGCGCGTAAGTCCGATATTGAGGTCGTTGGTCAGGCAGCCAATGGTCGTGAAGCGCTTGAGTTAGTCGCAACGCTTGACCCTGATGTGGTGCTCATGGATGTTATGATGCCGGTGATGGATGGCGTCGAGGCGACTCGTCAACTTACGCAACGCGGGCCGCGTCCGGCCGTAATTATGCTGACGACATTTCATGACGATGAACGAGTGTTACAGTCCATTGCAGCCGGCGCCCGTGGCTACCTGTTGAAAGATGTGGATCATCGCGTGCTCGCCGATAGCATTCGCACCGTTGCCGGTGGCGGCGCATTGATCCATCCCCAGATTACTGCTCAACTCTTGCCTCGCCTCGCGCAGATGGCTTCCTCCGCACCACCTAAAGCCGCTCCGACCACGACCGATGTTGCAACACTCCTGACCCCTCGTGAACGCGAGATTTTACGCCTGTTGGCGCAAGGGTTCACGAATCAGGAAATCGGTGAGCACCTTGCCTTGAGTATAGGTACGGTGAAAAACCATCTGAGCGTCATCTTCGCCAAGCTGGCAGTACGCGACCGAACGCAGGCCGCGCTTTGGGCGCGGGAGCACCTGCAATCATCATCAGAGGGGTAGAACCTCGTCCTACCCCTGGGTTCGGCCTTGTAGTTATTCAGAAGACGTAACTTGTCATGTCCTGCGGCAAGAACAGCGCATCCGCAAGAGGTGATCCTGGCAAAAAGTTCGATGGAAACCTGAAATAATCTCTTTCTGGCGGCTACTGTCTGTCACATTTCCCTTCCTCTCCCATTTTGGGAGAGGAAGGGGCCAGGGCAAGGTGAGGGCGCCAGCCGTGCTCTGCATAACAAGCATTGAGGAACTTGGTTAGAAAACTGCGCAGCAAGGCTTCAACTCACCATCAGCGTATGAAGCATGACCGAAAACTCGGACACCTTGAAAACCACTACCCTCCGCTCACTCCTCTTTCAGCTATCTCCCCATCACTACTGCCAGGCAGAAAAAGACGTTGAAAAGCCCTGCCGATAGCCCTACTCATACACAAGCCGCGACGCATCCCGCGAAAGTAACGGAAGATACAATTGTTACAATTGTTATCCTGCTGAACTACCACCGGGAATAGGCATGCTCTGTCGTTCGATGACCGGTAGGAAGAGCTGATACGTTGGCGGAGCAAATAGACCTTTCGCCGTATACATCACCGAATTGCCCGCCTGGTCAATCGCCGTGATGATGATCCGCACATCGGGCCAATTACGTGGGACAGTGGCAACCCAGCGTCGTGGATTTTGATCGTCTTGTGTAAAGGTGAGCGGTGTCCAGGTGACATCATCTGCGGCAAGGTAGACACCGGTGACGGTGACCTGGGGATTTGTCGGGTTATCTGGATCGCTAATCAACACTTCTATCGGCGTAGAAACACTCTGAGGACTCGCATCCTGACCGGCAATCCGCACCCGCTCGATCACCGGTGGCGTCTGATCGTTGAGCGCGACATTAGCATTCGTGGCCGCCGGATCGGTATAGATGACCTGGAAGACGAGCTGCGTATAAGTGCGCAGCGTTCCGGTGACCCCATCAGTCGCTCGGAATTGGGCAGCCGTGCTGATCAGCGTATCACGCGGCCCGTTGTTGCCTTCAGTACGACTATGACCGAAGAAACGATCAGGAACCCAGAAACCAACCCCGGCACTGAAATCGGGTTCGACAGTCGTACTGATCAGCGGTGTGAACGTTTCGGTGACAATTTGGGTGACGGTGGGGTTGAAATTGTTGACCGTATTGTACTGACCACCGATGAAAATGACATCACGTACTACCAGTGGTGGCCGATCATCATCGTCGTCACTACCCGACAACGCAGTGATGTCGTAGGCAAAAGCCGGTAAACCCGGCATGCCGATCAGGTTGTTGTTAAAGACTGTGACCGTCGGCGTAACATTAAAGGTGCTGGCCAGCAAGAACGTATCGGTAATCGTAAAGTTCTCGGCACTCAGTTGCACCAATTGCCCACTGCGGGTTGGCTGGAGATAGTTGGCATCGTAGCTAATGGTAAAGGTAATAGTACGGGTCAACTGGCTGCCGGCAACTGGTATAGGTGCTGTGCGATCACCGGGAGGTAATTCCGCGTTCAGGTCTTCGATAGCAGCCGTGAGCGGGTTATCGACAAAGATCCGCTTCCACGGCAAGCCATAAAGAGTTGTAATCGACAGCACTTTGTAGTCATACGCATTGAGGCCAAGCGCAGTGCGCAGATAGCGTAGTTTCGCGTTCACCAGCGCATCGCCAATACTACGCCCGACGTATGTCTCACCGTTGGTAGCGCTCGTGTCGGGACGCACCTCATTCCGCACCAGCTCTTGGGTTAACAGCGCCGCCAGTCGTTCGCTGTAGTCTACCCCATCGAGCGTACCATAACCGTAGCCGGTATTGCCGATCCAGTTCCCGGCGTGGCGGTTGAAGGCTTGGGCGAAGTCAGCAGCGTAGAAAGGAGTGGGTATATCGAGTAACTGATCGATAGCCTGATATGGCACATTGTAGCCACTATGACAACCGACAGAATAGTAGAGTGTGTTGGAGAAGAATCCTGGGCATATCGAAGGATAGAGATCACATGATGTAGCGAGGTCACCAAAACCTAACTGTACGCTACTGATAGAATACGCTCGGCTGGAAAGTTCCCGCCATCGGTAACCGCCGGGATCAGTTGCCAGTGATCGAAATGCGCATTCAGTGAACTAACCAGGGTCTGCGTTCGCGAATAAAACTCCAGGGTTGACGTGAAAAAGCCGGGTGTGCTAAGCGGTTGCTCAAGCCATTGGTTTTCAAACGCATTGCGATTCCACGTATTTTCGTTCAAGACCCGTTTGGTCATACTAACGCTGGTTGCCTGCTGCAAGGTGCGTGAAATTGCATTGGCGCCATCGATCAAGAAGTCGTAGCCGGTCAATGATAGGCTGGTATTGGAAGTTTCATAATACGGATCTACCCGCAACTGGATATTATTATCACTCCACCATGGCGCATTACGGCGTAGAAAATCGGCAATCTCGCCGGGACGTTCAACAATACGCCCGACCGCTAATTCCGGCACAAAGAGGGGGAAGCCGTAGAAACGGTAGGGCCGGTCGGTACCGTAGGGGTTGTCGCTCAGCAACATTCGATTGCGCAGCGCTGCACCAAGTGGGTTGTTGGGTGAGATCAGGCTGGCACCATTAGACCGTGAGTCAACCGTCTTCAGATACTCCAGATAATCGGCTTCGTTGGCAATCGTTGTTAAATCGGGCAAACGGAAGAACGGTATGACCTCATCACTCCCGATCAATACAATATGGCGCACGTTCGGATATGGCGTATCTGAAGTGTTTTCGTTGCCTGAGTTAGTGTCGTTATTCGCCCGTATCTGGTATCGTATCCGCACATCACCCGAACGGCCACTGTTATCAGGGGCAATTGCTGCCTCGATCACGTGATCGATAATCTGGGCCAAGAAGTTCGCATAGAGTGGATTGGCTTGATTGACTGGCTGGCCCCAGTCTTCAAGCAATTGATTGAATGGCTGGGCGCCGCTACCGGCAATGACTTCTAGATTTGCCAGATCGATCACCGCCCCCTTTTCCACTATCAGATCATTCTCAGAAGCCCCATAGACTAACGTCTGAGTCTGCGAGTATGATCCCCGAAGCGTTGTGGTAATTGCACTGATGGCGGTCAGCTCACTCGGATACAGCGCTTGCATCCGCGCCGAATTGATGATATAGAGCGTAGAGACGTCAGGATCAGGGGTATCAACGAGAAACTGCACATGCGGCGCCGGCCCCAGTGATTGGAGCGTGCTACGCTCGAGCGTAATAGTCAGTTGGTAAGGTAATGAACTGGTCTGGCCAGCACTGGCTGGGGCAACAGCCACAAAATAGCGGCCCGCCTGCCAGACGATGGTTTCGATCCGCTCATTCTGATTACCAGGATTGACGCTGATAGAAGCAATCTGTCCACCGATAGAAGCAATCTGCCCACCGATAGAAGC
>JAGHYT010000180.1:0-2500 GCA_017743535.1 Chloroflexus sp. | reverse complement strand
ATTATACTCGGCTGCTACTTCGCCATCGATCATAAGATAAGTAATACCGAGGAACGGATAGCGCACCTGGCCGGTGCGGATAATCTGATCGGCGACATTAGAGAAAATGCTGCTCGGTACGGCAAAACCCAGCCCCTCAACCGGGGTCATCGTGCCAAAGCCTACATCGTTGCGTACCACTAAGGTATTGATACCGACCACTTCACCTTTCAGGTTGATTAACGGCCCACCGCTATTGCCACTGTTAATGGCTGCGTCGGTCTGGATCAGCCCTTCCATTCCACTACCCGGTACCGAGCGGTTGAGCGCACTCACCACACCAGCAGTTACTGTATTGCGAAAGTTTCCAAGCGGACTCCCAATAGCCAGCACTGTTTCACCCGGCTGCAAGGCCGATGAGTCACCAATGACGGCCACACCAGGCACCTCTCCTCTTACCTTGAGCACAGCAATATCGTTGAGCGAGTCAGTACCGACTAGCTCTGCCTGACGGCGAGTACCGTCGGCAAAGAGCACGAAGTAGCGATTACCGTCGCTGACGACATGATTGTTCGTAATGATATATCCATCTTCGCTGATAATCACCCCACTACCACTTCCGCGACCAGTACGTCCTTCAACGGTTACAGTTACGACTGCGGGGGCAACCCGCTTCACCGCTGCGACCATGGCATCAGAGAGGCTGACAACAATTGCTTCGCTGGCAGCAGATGGTGAAGATGGAGTTGCGGTAACAATATTGACTGGTCGCCTATCTATCGCGGCTACCGTTGCCGAAACCTGCGCTACGGTCTGGCGTGAAACCAGATACCCTACCAGACCACCGGTGGCCGCCCCACCTGCAACACCAATGAAAATACCTAACAAGAAGACGAATATTAATGCCAGGCGATGACCATTCATATCGAACCTCCTCTGCGACAGACGGTCACGATCCCGTCTATTCGCCGAGCATATGATCGCGCAACAATTTTAAAATTCGGTTAGAAGGACGTAAGAAGTTGATGAGATGATACATAGAGAGCGAGACAGACAGCAGGATTAACCATTGCAGGCCCTATGCAGCATTGGAAAGGGTATTGGCTTGAACTCTCAGAGATGCACTGAATACCGTATTGCTACATTTGAAGCCCCTTCCTCATCAGTGGAAGGGGCCTTGGAGAGAGGTTATGACCACCAGCCACACTTTTTCAGACATGCGATCAGGAAGATCATTGCGGCAAATTCAGCAGATCGCGCAGTGCCGGCTCTAAGGTTGGAAAGCAAAACCGATAACCAAGTTCCAGCGCCTTGCGAGGGATGGCGTTTTGGCCATACACCACTAGGTCAGCCATTTCACCCAGAGCGATGCGCAGACTAAATTCAGGAACCGGCAACCACGACGGCGAGCCTAGCACTTTGCCGAGGATGGCGGCAAACTCGCGGTTGGGTAGCGCGCCTGGCGCGACAGCATTGAGCGGTCCCCGTACCCGTTCGTCTTCGAGAGCAAAGCGGATCAGACCAACTTCATCGGCGGGATGTATCCAGGGGTAGACCTGAGTACCGGGGAGAATAGGGCCGCCGGTCATGAGTTTGAAAGGGAGCATGATTTGGGGTAACGCACCCGATTCGGGATCGAGTAACAGGCCAGTGCGCAACTGCACGGTACGTACCCCGAATTCCTCGGCCCGTGCAGCTTCTGCTTCCCAGGCCACACAGACCTGCGCCAGAAAGTCACGGCCCGGCGGTGCAGCCTCATCGAGTGGGGTGCTATCGCGATAAGGGCCGTAATACCCTACGGCCGATGCACAGATAAAGACGTTGGGACGTTGGGAAGCAGCCGCAATGGCGTTCACAATGCCACGAGTGCCAATCACCCGGCTATCGCGAATTTCCGCTTTGTATTCAGGTGTCCAGCGCTTACCGAGCAAGCCGGTCGAAATTGGCGCCCCGGCAAGATGGATGACACCCCAGGCGCCATCAATAGCCGCCATCCAGGCGCCGTGTTCAGAGGGCTGCCAGGCAACGTAGTCAGAAGCACCGGCCAGCGTATCGCGTGCCCGCGATGGATTGCGACTGAAGATAATCAGAGCGTAGTCGTTCCGTAATTCGGCAACCAGCTTACGCCCGATGAGACCGGTCGCGCCGGTAATGACAATGCGTTTTGTGCTCATAAAGTTACTTCATAATCGCAGCAAGTCTCAACGGCGGGTAGAGCCCCCCACCGTTGCGAGAACCGTCATCTGTTGCAGGAAACGTCGTCTCTGTAGCGGTAACAGCTCTACACCAGGTTTTCTGTTCAATATAAACGGCTACAGTAGCATCGTACACGCCATTATCGGCCCTGTCAATGGTCTTACCACATCCGGTTTGTGCCTGTTTACCGATCTATAATAAACGGAGGTGTACAGCAACACAGATCCCTCCAGGTAGGTGGAGAACCTGCCGATGGTGGCATGGCCTATGCCTATAATAACCCGCATTACCCATCGGGTGTATCCCCTGTCTCTTATACACATCT
>JAGHYT010000027.1:0-37525 GCA_017743535.1 Chloroflexus sp. | reverse complement strand
TCCGCCGCCTGCTGCACCACCGTCGCGTAGTCGCCAAACGCCGTGCCGTCGTCGGTGTAGCACACCACGTGGTCGCCCTCCACCCCTAGCCACAGCCCGGCAACCTCCAGATACACCCATCCCCGCGCATCGGGCGGCTGGAGCCGGTAGGTGTCCCCCACCAGCCGGTAATCGAGCAACCGGAGCTGCCGCTCCCCCCGCCGTCCGAGGTTGTCCACAATCACGTACTGCGCCACCCCCGCCCGTGCGTAGTGCGCCACCTTCCGCACCACGTCGTTCTCCCGCGTCTCCGGCGATGTGATTTCGATGATCAACGCCGGTCGCACCCCCTCTTCCGCCACGTCAAAGGTGCTCCAATCCCGTCGCTCACGCAGCCCCGGAATGACCATCACGTCCGGCCCGTGCGGCCGCAGGTCGGGCACGTCCCACGCCACCCGCACGTCACTCAGCACGATGGCCTGCCCGTGCGGTTCGAGCCGGGCACGCAGCACCGCCGTGAGGTACATACGGTCGGTTTCGTGACGGTCACTGTGCACGATGAAGTCTCCCACTTCGGGGTGCAACACGTCTTCGAGGGTGAGCGGGACCTGTTCGAGGTGGTCGGGGTCGTCGGGGGTGGGGCGACGGACGTAGCGCCAGCCGTAGCGGAAGGGGTCGTCTTCGGGGAGCGGGGCAGGTGCGGTGGCAATCGGATGGGTCATTGCAGTTCCTCCCTGGTGTGGTAGGTGGGTCTGCCGGTATTGTAGCACAGCGCTGGACGTGATGCAGGCGCGACGGCAGCAGCGCAGCACACGGCAGCGGGTGGTGATGGTTTCCCTTCATCGTGGATTCCTGGTGCTCAAAACGGTGCTCGATAAAGAAACCGTTTGAGCGGTCAGAAAGTTACACGAAAACCTGCGACAATGCTGAACCTACCCAAAACTTTCTGTTACAGGACGAGTTTCACCCGCTCACCTCACAGCGCGACTGGCACTCTAAAACAAGAGACTTTCTTAGAGCACGATCAAAAAACCCAGATTTCTCATGGGGGACGTACTGTGCCTATGTAACTATTTGAGAGGTTGCCAATATTCTTTCGCTCCCGCACCTCGCTTTCCCCCTTCCTCTCCTCGTGAGGGAGCAGACGGGGCCAGGGGAAGGTGAGGGCCGCCGGCCGTGCTCCGCAGCACAGGGACCATTATGGCGCTGCCACGGTCGAGTCTCAGCAAAAGCCCGAATTGTTGATCAGGCTCTCAGACGTATTCGGATTGACGATAAGTGTGGTATACTATAACAGCACAATTATCGTGCTCAGTGAGGAGAAACTTATGTCTGCACAAGCTCCCGCCGAACTCGACCTGGCGGTTGCATCACTCATTATGGTGCGACCTGATGAAGATCGCGCTGAATACGAAGAACAGTACGAAAGTGTGGCTGCCGTGCAGGACCAACTGCGCGAGTTTGGCATTGATATCGATCTCCTTAGCCAGCCTGGCGTCGAGGTTTGGGAAGGGTCGATTGAAACCATGGGTGCCCTTTACCAGTTGGCCCGAATGGCGGCTCACCTTGAGCGTGGGAACGATCTGGCGCCGATCATTGCTGATGGACCGGTGCTCGACGAAGACCTTGACCGCGCTGTAACCGATGTTTGGGATGAGTTGGTTCCCAGTCGCTACCGCCATTTGATCAATTTGCAGGGAATTAATAGCTATTATTTGCCGGTCGATTTTGCCGATCCTGTTTACTTGCCCTTTGAGACTGACGACGGCGAAGAAGATCAGGCATTCTTCGGCTCGTCGGTACAGTTGCTACGTGAACTATCGGAATTGGCTCCACAATTGATCAAGGCCGGTGTTTCGCCACGTTCTGATGCGTTCCGCTGCCTCGAATCGCTGCGGGAAGCGGCGCGACAAAGTGTTGAATGTGGCTTGCCGGTGATCGTTTGGTAAAGGCGCCATGCAGGATGTTATCTTCTTTGACCAGCGCCCCCGTCCTGATCGTGATCAGACACCGCGTGAGCGGCGCTATTACGTCTGGACGGTCGGGTGCCAGATGAATATCTCTGATTCTGAACGGCTCGAAGCTGCATTGCAGGGTGTGGGCTATAGTCCGGCTGCTCGCCCTGAAGATGCCAGCTTTATTGTGTTGAACTCTTGCAGTGTTCGCGCCTCGGCTGAAGAACGTATTCTCGGCAAGCTAGGTGAATTGGTACGGGTCAAACGCGCCCATCCTGATACGCGGATTGTGCTATGGGGATGCATGGTTGGCCCGAACAATCGCTCGATCTTCGCTGAGCAATTGCCGATGGTCGACTATTTTGTCTCGCCTTCGGCTGTTGATGAGGTAGTGGCGCTGGCGCCAAATCCAATCTATACACTTGATGAGCCAGCTTTGCCCGTGCGCGATTGGTCGCATCCACCAGTTTCGGTGCACGTACCCATCCAGTACGGTTGCAATATGACTTGTTCTTACTGCGTGATCCCGTTGCGTCGGGGCCGCGAACGGTCGCGACCGTTGACTGAAATTGTTGATGAGGTGCGTCGCATTGTTGCCCGTGGGGCAAAAGAGATTACTCTGCTTGGTCAGATTGTTGACTCGTGGGGCCATGACCTCCCCGGTCGCCCTGAATTGGCCGATCTGCTCGAGGCAGTCGATCCAACGCCAGGTCTGTTGCGCTTGCGTTTCCTCACTTCCCATCCGGCCTGGATGACCGATCGTTTGATTGAAACGGTTGCGCGCTTACCGCGTTGCCAGCCCGAGATCAATCTACCTGTTCAGGCTGGTTCTGATCGAGTCCTTAAGTTGATGCGTCGTGGATATACTGTTGCTCGCTACAAGGCGCTGATTGCGAAGATTCGCGCTACTATCCCCGATATTTCACTGACAACCGACATTATTGTTGGTCATCCCGGCGAAACCGAAGACGATTTTCGTCAGACGATGGAGCTGTGTGCCGAGATTGGTTTTGATAAGGTACATATCGCTGCCTTCTCTGCTCGACCGGAGACGCGGGCTGCTGAAATGGAACAAGACCCGGCACTTGCCGTTCCGCCTGAAGTTAAAGAGGAACGTCGCCGTCGGCTCGAACAGTTACAAGAGCGGATTGCAACCGAGCGTATGGCGCGTTTCCTTGGTCAGACGGTAGAGGTTCTGGTCGAAGGTGAAAGCAAAGGAAAATGGCGTGGTCGTACACCCGGCAATCGCCTGGTGTTCTTTAGCCATCCTCAAGACCTGACCGGCCAGTTGGTACCGGTGAAGATTACCGCTACCAGTCCATGGTCGTTGCAGGGAATACTGCAACGTGATGATTCGGTTCATGCTCAATACGAGGAGAATGACCTTGTCAAAGCAAGATGAGAAGATGCGTATTCGTCGCCGCCTTCAGGAAAAGGCGATTGAGCTGGCTGCCCTTAACCGCTGGCAAGAGGCGGCTGAGTTGAATCAACAGTTGTTGCGGGTAGGTGAAGATGTTGAAACCTACAATCGGCTCGGTAAGGCCCTCTTTGAGCTGGGTAAGTACGCTGAAAGCCATCGTGCCTATCAGAATGCGTTGCGCCTGAATGCTGCCAATCCAATTGCGCGTAAGAATGTTGCCCGGCTTGAGGCGTTATTGGCCCGTGGTATTACCGAAGCACCGATTACGCGCTCGACACGACAGCAGGTCGATATGCGCATGTTTATTACTGAAACCGGGCGTACTGCGCTGACTTCATTGGTAGATGTGCAGCGTGGTCCGGCGGTTGATGCTCTGATCACAGGTGAAAAGGTAGAACTGCGGGTCGAAGGAAAGATGGTTTATGTCTTCGACCTCGATGGTAATCTGATCGGACGTATTGAGCCGAAGTTAAGCCATCGTCTCGTTGAGCTAATGAATGGTGGCAATCGCTATCTGGCCGCAGTGGTGCAGTCCGATTCGCGCAATGTGCGGATTCTCATTCGTGAGGTGTATCAAGACCCAAGCCAGCGTGGACGGGTCTCCTTCCCCGGTAAGCTAGGTGAAGGGGCTACGATCCTATCGTCACTCCGCTTCGACGATTACGAAGACCTGCTTGAGGAAGAAGAATTGATTGAGGAGCCAGAAACCTTTGATGAGGATTTTGTCGGCGGTGATGAGGAAGAAGAGATTGGTCTCGATGAAATTGATCAAGATGTCGCCGACGACGATGGCCTTGAAGAATAGTCATAACACCTGATGAGCATCAATAAAATGCAGGTGCGAGGGTATCTTTCCCTCGCACCTGTACGTTTTTTGATCATGGGCGCGATTCAGGTACGACGACTCGATCATCGCCGTCGGTTTACCCTATTGCATAGTTTTTCATTCGCAATCTACATTCTCCATTCGCCCTGATATTGCTATTCACGTCCTGCAGCCTCGATGTACTCCAGACTCTGATGGCGGAAATAGGTGTTGTATAGTTCGGCATAATGCGTACCGGCTGCCAACAGTTGATGGTGCGATCCCTGTTCGAGAATCGTACCATGGCGCAACACAATAATGCGATCAACCTCTTGTACAGTACTGAGCCGGTGGGCAATGATGATTGCCGTTCGCCCACGCATCGCCTCATCAAGTCCCTCTTGAATCAGCACTTCAGTCAGTGGATCGATACTGGCCGTTGCCTCATCGAGAATGAGGATCGCTGGGTCTTGCAGCAACACTCGTGCCAGGGCAACCAGTTGGCGTTGCCCCATACTCAATCCGCTCCCACGTTCACCTACCGGTGTGTCAAGACCATGAGGAAGCGTTGCCAGCCAGTCGCCATGACCAACGCGATGTGCAGCCGCCAATACTGCATCATCATCGGCATCAGGGCGTCCGTAGCGAATGTTTTCTCGTACTGTGCCATCGAACAAAAATGGGGTCTGAGTCACCATGCCGAGCTGACTCCGGTAAGCGTTCAGATCGAGGTGGCGTATGTCGTACCCGTCAATCCGAATCTGCCCGCCTTGAAATTCGTAGAACCGTGCAATCAGCTTGGCAATGCTGCTCTTGCCTGAACCGGTGTGACCAACCAGAGCCACGCGCTCGCCTGCTTTGATGTGGAGGTTGAATTGACGTAACACCGGTTCGCCTGGTTTATAGGCAAAATCGACCTGCTCGAACACGATCTCACCGCGTAGCCGTCCGGGATCAATTCGGTTGAGTTGTACCACGCGCGGTTCGGCGTCGATCAGGGCAAAGACTCGCTCACCGGCAGCCAATCCAAGCTGAAACTGACTCCAGAATGACGCAATGCTGGTCAGCGGGAACCAGAAATTCTGGAGACCCTGAATAAACAGAAACCAGGTACCGGTTGTCAATTCACCAGCGTACACGGCCTGTCCACCCAGGTAGACCAGGAGCGCCGTGCCTACTGCGGCAAGCAGATTGAGTAACGGAAAGATGCTACTAAAGGTATAACGGGTTTGTAGATTCACCCGCCGACTTTTCTGATTAACATCGAGAAAATCGGCATAGATAGCCTGCTCCTGGCGAAACGTCTTGGCAACCCCAATCCCGCTTACCGTCTCTTGAATATGATTGCTGACCTCGGCATTTACTCGACGTGAAGCAGTAATAACCCGACGGGCGATGGCGCGGAAGGCCAGGGCAGCGCCGATAATCAGTGGCGCCAGGCCGAGTAAAATCAGCGTTAACGACCAACTGACACTGGCCAGATAGCCGACTAACACGAAGACGAGCAGCAATCGGCTCAGCAAATCCATTGTCAGTGTCATCACCTGGGCAAAGGCTGCGGTATCGGAATTAACCCGACTCACAATCTTTCCCGATGGGAACTGGTCGTAGAAACTCAAATCACGGACTAGAACAGCATTGACTGCATCGCGGCGCATTGCCAGTACGACCTCGCCAATTGCCTTCACCGACATTGTCTGCCGAATCAGGTTAAATACCCACGCGAGACATGCGATGAGCGCCAGAGCACCGGCTAGTACCGCGACTTGATTGAGCGACGTTGCCGTTTGAATCTCGTCGATGCTGTACGCGATAAAGATCGGGATCAACGCCTCAATGAGAGCAGTGGCAGTAATCATCAATGCTGCAGTGATGATTTTCGACGCTTGTGGACGAAAGTAGTTCAGGATGCGCCGTACCAGCTCTCGATCACGGTATTTACGGTCGTATCCTTCCGCATCAAGACCATCAAACAGAAAACCCATGCTACGCAGCTCCTTCTGTTGCCCGCACAACCCCAGTTTCGGGTACTGCGTGTTCGTAACGCGCAAAGATGCGGCGATAGTGCGGCGATGTACGTAAGAGTTCTTCGTGTTTTCCTGACGCTACCAGTCGACCGCTATCGAGGACTAGAATCTGATCGGCCCACCGAATCTGAGCCAACCGATGGGTGATCAACAGGACGGTACGTCCCTGCTGGGCCTGACGGATGGCACGCTGAATTTCGTCTTCGGTAGCACTATCGATCGCACTGGTACTATCATCGAGAATAAGGATACGTGGATGGGCAAGAAACGCACGCGCCAGTGCAATTCGCTGGCGTTGACCTCCAGAGAGTGTCACTCCACGCTCGCCGATCACCGTCTGATAGCCATCTGGCATGCGACTGATAAACTCATGTACCTGTGCTGCCCGTGCTGCCGCTTCAATCTCTGCTTGCGTTGCCCCAGGAGCGCCGAAAGCGATATTTTCGGCAATTGTGCGTGAGAAGAGAAAAATATCTTGCTCGATCTTGCCGATCCGTGAGCGTAACGCATCAAGATTCCAGTCACGGACATCAACCCCATCGATCAATACGCGCCCGCTGATGGCATCGTAGGTACGATTCACCAACTGAGTCAGCGCACTTTTCCCGCTCCCCGTCTGTCCAACAATAGCTACTGTCTGCCCGGCAGGAATGTGGAATGAGATGTCGTGCAGGACCTGATGGGGAGCTTCATCGGGATGAGCGGCAAAACTGAAGCTCACATGCTCAAACGTGATCTCGCCGCGTAGCGGCGCACTATAGCCATTCAGGTTCTCATCGAGATCGGTTTCAGCATTGATGATAGATAAAATCCGGCGCGCTCCGGCCAGGCCGGCCTGGAAAACTGAAAAAGCAAAGAGCGAAATAAATGTAGGAAATCGCAATACATTCATCAAACCGATAACTGCAACGACCTGCCCTAAACCAATCTCGCCAATGCTGTAGAGCCAGAGTGCGTGAAAGAATTGTGCGCCCAGAGCGATTCCAAACAGCAAAAGTGGTAAATAGCGGGCTTCGATGCGGCCTTGTTCAATGAACAGATCACGAAAACGTTGTGCGTTCCGCAAATATTTCGAACGTTCGAGTGCTTCACGGGCACTGGCCTTAACTACCTCAATGCCGCTAATGGTTTCTTCCAACCCGGCGTTCATCAGACCGTACTGCTCACGTTGACGCTGAATAACCGGCATCAATCGACGAAGATACTGATGTGCCGTGATGATATACCCGATGACGAAGAGCAATGGGATGACAATCAATCGCGGCTCGGTAAAAAAGATAAACGTGAGCGGTACCACGATCCCCAACACTGTTTCAGAAATCAATGTGGTTCCGGGTACGATCATATTCGCTACCAGATTGGTATCATCAGTCGCACGGGCCATGAGATCACCCGCTCGCTGGCGATCATGAAATGCCTTACTCTTCGCGAGCAGACTTTCATAAAATTCCTGACGAATATCAGCTTCAACCCGTGCTGCTACCGTTTCCGCAGATAGACTGCCGATCAGCGCACTGAAGCTATCAGTGACCATCAACGCCAGAACTCCAAGTGTCAATGCAGTTAAGGCTGCATAGTCTGGCGGGCCACTCAGCACATCGGCTGCGCGCCCGATGACCGCCTGTGCTCCTGAGTAAGCAGCCCATGCTGTGATAAAACAGAGATAAAACCCCAGTGTAAATGACCAGTAACGACCAACATGCGAGAGGAGCCAGCGCGCCACGCTGCGTCGGTCGTAGGTATACGCTGAAGCAATGGAAAATTCGCTACGCTGCACGATCGTTCTGCTCCTTTCGCATCTAAAAAATAGAACATGGTTGCTAGTATACTTGATCGAAATGGAATAGAGATCGGTCAGAAGATGGAAAAAGGGTTCTGCGCCCGTACCTCATGAATTGCAGCAGCGGCACCGTGTTTATGCCATGGGCGGCGTCGCATCCCAAATCACCTGTCGATTCCCATCTGAATGAGCAAGACACCGCCCTGATCCAGGAGATTCTAACATTGATCCCTTCCGAATCAGGTTGGTCGTCAGTTGTATCCCGTCTCTCAACAGATGCATCCGTCGTCACGTGACGACGATGTATTAAGATGGACACTAAAAGTGCGTCCGAAACCTCCTTGACCACCAGAGGAATGAACAGAGAGAAGCGCAAGTTAGAAGAAAAGGGGCAGGTTCGGAACCTGCCCCCAGAGTGTGTTGCTACGAGCGGCAATACAGTCCGCTTTCCGATATGTTCTACGGTAGCGACCAGACACTTATATCGCGCACGTGCCAGTCGGCACCCCACCAGCGATCCCCGCGAAATTCAACCTGCGTCGTTCCGGCTGGAATGGGCATCCAGAAATTGCGGAAATGTTCATCTTTGAAATAGCGGCCGTCTTGTAATTGCAGACGAGCAGTTTGCCAGGCACCACCGTCAAAACGAACCTGTAGATTGGGGCCGATTCCGACGAAACGCAGATAGGCGTTGGTTGGCGCCGGTGCCGATAGGGTGACGGTAGGGTTTGCGCGGTCGGTATACCGACGGTTAGTGGCAATCATCGTAAATGGCCGAGTGGGGCTGATCGTGATGTTATCCCAATGCCATGTTCCCGGTCGACAGGGTGACGTGCAGTCTTTGAGCGGATTGTACGAGTGGTGACCAAACTGGACAACTCCTTGATCCCAGCCCAGATCGGCAATTCTGGTATCTACCCAATAGAAGTTATAGGCCGGCATTCCAAACTTGATACTGGTACGTGAGATTTGCAATTCAAAGGTGTCACGGCGCGTAGGACTTGGCTCAAGAAAGCGATCATACGGAATAGGGATACCATCGATCACTGTGGGCTGAAAATTGCGATAAATGATGACATCAAAAAAATTACCAGTGAGATCCATCCGTACCTGAACGGCATTGCGCGGTGGGCCACTGACATCGACCACCATATCGAGAGGGAGCTGGAGATGTTCATTGTACGGACTAATCCAGAGATCAATCCAATCGCGGAGACTGGTACGTAATGTTGAGACATCAAAGCGAATCGTTGCTGTGCCTCCGCTGAAATCGACCAGATGATTCGGTGTCAGGTAGATCATACCGTAGCCGCTCGCCTTAATGGCGGTCATAATGTGGTTACGGCACTGATAAACGGCGTCTTCGTAACGACTAATAGTATGCGTGGCCGGAGCAGGTGAACAATCAGACCCATGATCGGCGGCCATGGCTTCAAGCTGATACCAGGTATTCACGTCGCGGGAATGTATCGTGACATCCCAATGCGCCGGGTTCCAGCTTTGGGGTTGATTCGGTTCACCGGTAAATGTTTCGGTGAAGATTGAAGGCTTCACAATGATTGGGATAAATTGACGATGACCACCGTTTGCGACAACAGCCAACGAGGGTTGACAGATTAACCAGAGCAATCCACTTAACCAGCAGACAGTCAACGTTGTCAGCCAGAATCGTTGTTGCATTAAAACCTCCAAGATATTCAGCGACGCCTCAGCTCTGGTATGACCAGTGTGTGAGGCGTCGTTGCGATGACTGGTAGTGCCATTCGATGCCATTTGAAAGATGACATCGGAACTTTACTACCATATTGTACGTTGTATCACGAACCAAAAAGTAACAGCTTTGTCTCAACTACTTGATTGCAAGCGGAATGTAGACGCGCACCGTTAACGGTGAAGACACGATCTGTACCTCCTGAGGCGCCACACTGGCTAGCGAACGTACTGCTGCCTGGGCATCTGACCATTGACCGGTACCATCGTTCACATTGAAGTATGGCCATACCCACACACCAGCATAGCAATTCGCACGTAGCTCAGCGAGTAACTGAGTTGGTGTACGATGTGTTCCGCCAGCATTCGCTGGCACCTCGCCAACCACAACCGGCTTATCAAAACCGGCCTCGTACCAATCGTTGAAGAGTGGTGAATAGCTCCAATAGCGCTCATCACCATTCATCCAGCCGTAATAATGGATTTGATAGAAATCGAGGTGCCCTTGTGGATCGTAGATGGTTAAAGCCGCATCGCTCCAGAAATTCCCGCTTGCACCGAGCGCTCGCGAGCTGTTCCACTTCATTGAGGCGCTACCGACAGTTGTCAATTGGTTGGAGTTGCGATGAATAGCACCTGAGATTTCGGCGATAAAACGTTGCATCTGGGCCAGGGTAACCGGCTGGACGACCTCATGTGCCGGAATAAAGTGAGGTGGTTCGTTAATACCAAATTCCGGCTCGTTAAAAATGTCCCACGCCAGCACATTCGGATGAGTGCCAACTGTGTAACCACTTGTCCCAACTGGGTACCGAAGCATTGGCAACAGGGCGTTGTTGATAAACGAGGCACGTTTAGCACTATCAACGATGAGATCATGGTGACCACCCGCGTGTTCACCGCGATCGTAAGGTGTCGAATCCGCGAAGAGCATATCGAAACTCCAGAGGGTGAAGACAAGATAGATATTCTCTTCGCTTGCGATCTGGATGGCACTGGCCAGGCTGGGCAAGAAATTGGCATCAAGACCGGTCACTGCGCCGCCACTGGTAGCATTAAATTCTGGCGCCCCCCGGCCATCGGCAAACAACCACCAGCGCACGGTGTTAGCACCTTGCTGGCGGAGCGCACGAAACATCGCTCGGGTTGCGTTGGCATCGTAGGTGTGCTGATTCCACTCTTCGACTGTGCCGAAATCGGCGCTATAGCCACCATTAAGCCAGGGGACATTTGCACCTAGCAAGAACCAGCGTCCGCCAAAACGTGGTACAAGGTGTGAACGGTCACCAGAACATCCTGCCGAGGTAGTAACAGTTGATGGGACAAGCGAAAGAATACCGAAGAGGAGTGCAATCCAGGCTAATCGTCGTGTATAAGCCATGACGAGCCTCTTTGTAGGTCGGTTGATAAGTAACTTTCATCGACTCACCCTCCGGTACTTTAGCACTTGATGAAAGAAATGTCATCATGCGGAAGCTAGGTCTATAGTACTAAAAACCTTGCTCATGCGTTCTACGAGTTCATGAAACGCTGCAGAGCAGAATGAACGCGGTTCAGTGCCTCATCGAGTTGTGATCTGGGGCAACCAAAGTTGATACGGATAAAGCCTTCACCACCGGGGCCAAACATCGCCCCGTCAGAAAAAGCTACTCGTGCTTCATCGAGGAAGAAGCGGTAGGGGCTGGTTGCGAGCGGTAGGTCACGGCAATCAATCCAACCGAGATACGTCGCTTGTGGTACGGTACAGCGGAGTGGCGCCATTTCGGTGGTGATGCGCGTGACATAGCGATCACGATTAGCGGTAAGATAACGCAACAGTGCTGTCAGCCATTCATCACCATGTTCGTAGGCGGCCAGTGCACCGGCGAATCCAAATACGTTCACATGCGGCACAATGCCGGCTGCAGCGCGACTCACCTGGCGGCGTAATTCAGGATTGGGGATGATCGCCATACTACAGCCGAGGCCGGGAAGATTGAAAGTTTTGCTCGGCGCCATGAGCGTAATGGTATGCGCTGCAATAGTCGAATCGAGCGCGGCCAGGGGGATATGTTGCGTATCCCCTAGCAATAAGTCGCAGTGAATTTCGTCAGAGCAAATAATGACATTCCGCTCAATGCAAATCTCGGCCAGGCGTCGCAGGGTTGGCGGATCATATTCGAGACCAACCGGATTGTGTGGATGGCTGAGCAGCAAGAGTCGAGTGCGTTGGTGGATAGCATCGGTAAAGGCATCAAAATCAATAGCGTAAGTGAGCGTGGACCCGGAAACGGTCAATGCTAGCGGACAAGTGTCGATCTGGCGTTGCTGATTACGCGGCGCACTAAGGAAAGGCGGGTAAGCTGGAGTCAGAGTCAGGACACTATCACCGACCTCACCAAACGCTCGACAGAGCACATTAATCGCCGAAACCAATCCCGGCAAAAAGAGAATCTGCTCTGGCTGAATATCCCACTGATAGAGACGAGCCATACGCTCACAAATCACTTCGGCCAGTCGATGAGGATGGGATGGATAGCCGAAAATAGCATGGGCAGCTCGTTCCTGGAGTGCGGCAACTACCGCCGGTGGTGAGGCAAAATCCATATCAGCTACCCACATTGGTAAGACATCGGCCGGATACTGTTCCCATTTGATACTGCCGGTACCTCGGCGGGGAATAATCTGATCAAAATTAAAGTTGCTCATTGACTGTGTCCTTATGGCAATAAAAGGCGCGTGGTAGCCGTCAATATAACCACGCGCAGTTTATTATCATCCTTGCCATCGCTATCTTCGGCTGAAGAAATCCATTTGCTGCTCCTGATACTGACCAATTGCGCGATACTTTTGATAGCGTTCGCGCAAGATTGTTTCAATATCCCGTTGCTGCAAATCGGCCAGATGGAAACGGATCCGTTCACCGACAGTTTTAATCGCGGCTAGGCGGTCAGTATGCGCACCACCGGGTGGTTCGGGGATCACCTCATCGATGATGCGCAGCTCGTAGAGATCGGACGCCGTGAGTTTCAACGCCTTCGCTGCTTCTGGGGCTTTCGCTGCATCACGCCATAAGATCGACGCTGCCGCCTCTGGCGGCGCTACCGAATAAATGGAGTTTTCTTGCATCAAGATACGATCGGCAACACTGATTGCCAGGGCACCACCACTACCACCTTCACCAATCACCACCGCAATACTGGGTACCCGCAACGTTGTCATCAGCATGATGCTTTCCGCGATGGCATTTGCCTGTCCGCGCTCCTCCGAACTCTTGGTTGGATCGGCAGCCGGTGTATCAACAAAACAGATCACCGGCAGGCCGAACTTTTCAGCATGGCGCATGAGGCGCTGCGCTTTGCGATACCCTTCAGGATGCGGCATTCCGAAATTACGGCGCATATTCTCGCGCGTATCGTTACCTTTCTGATGCCCAATAACCATAACTGTCTGACCGGCGAAGGTGGCCATGCCGCCCACCATAGCCGGATCATCGCCGAAGCGACGGTCACCGTGCAGTTCAATAAAATCCTCACACAGCGCCGCAATGTAATCGAGCGTGTGCGGTCGCTGCGGATGTCGCGCTAATTGCACACGATCCCAGGGTGTCAGGATTTGTGGAATAGAAGTCTCTTCCATGCCATGCCTCACGTGGCGCTACATAATTGGTTGTGGTAAGGTTGCTCGTCGGGTTGCAAGATCGGCTTTCGTTGTGGATACCGAACGCTGATGGTACAGGCGAAGAATCTTGGCCAGTGTATCGCGCATTTCACTGCGCGGCACGACCATATCGATCATCCCGTGTTCAAGCATGAACTCTGCGGTCTGGAAACCGGCCGGCAACTTCTGACGCATGATCTGCTCGATCAAGCGCTTACCTGCAAAACCAATATTTGCTCCTGGTTCAGCAATGATAATGTCGGCGACCGAGGGGTAAGAGGCGGTAACGCCACCGTAGCAGGGATCAACCAGCAAAGCAATATGAGGTTGGCCGACAGCCGCCAGGCGGGTCAGGGCCATGGTCACTTTGGCCATCTGCATGAGGCCAATGACCCCTTCTTGTTGACGAGCCCCACCTGAGGTATTGATGGTGAGCAATGGTACACCTAGTTCAGCAGCTCGCTCAGCGGCGCGAGCCATCTTTTCACCATAGACACTACCCATCGAAGCGCCCATGAAGGAGAAATCAGCAACGGCGATGCATAGTCGGATTCCATTAATTGCACCAACGCCTGATATGACCGCATCAGCCATTCCGGTGCGTTGCTGGGTTTTGACCAGCTTATTTGCGTAACTCTCCTCGTCGGCTACAAAACCGAGTGGATCGGTCGGTAGCAGGTTGGCATCCATTTCACGGAACGAACCAACGTCGAGCAAACCGAGCCACTCGTGGGCGCTCATACGCATGTGATGGCCGCACTTGGGGCAAACCTTCAGGTTGTCGTTGAGCTGTTTTTTGTAGATAAGCTCACGACATACGCTGCACTTTACCCACAGATCATCAGGGATTTGAGCGCTCTCTTGATCCTCGCGTCCGGTGAATCCTTTGCGACTAAAGCGGAAAAACTCTTTCACTGCTCCTGCTCTTTCACTTGGCGCGAATATGCGCGTCGGCTGGTGATTTTATTCACAGTACGTCGGTTGCCATATATTATAGCACGAGCTGAAACGTAGGAGGTATAGTTGATACATAAAAAGATACACTCAACGACTATTCTGTATCCGATGGTATCAAACTCATTTCGGCACAAACTCTGCACCTGGCGACCCAACCGGCCTGGCGATGGGGTCGAGCACTTCTGAAAATGTACTGGGTACACGGGCCACTGGCCCGCACATCGACACTCCCGTTGTGCCCTGCTCTAACGGGTGATACCGCCGGCGCTAGACGAATCGTATCTCATCCATCAACAGATTTCATCACTCGTGAAGCAAGGATAAGCTGCTATTCAGTTGACTCCAAGACGATCCCTGATCTACGCAGTCACCCGATAACGCAGGCCGTTGGCGTGCGTTATACAGCGTATGGTAACCTATCAGCTTTCGCATCAGAACACTGTCCACCTTCTCCCCAGCATGTGGGGAAGAAAGGGAGCCCCTACAATGCACGGACGCGCATGATTGGCGCGCGAACGGGGCTGCTAGGACGATGTGCTCCGGGTCATGTGTTGGGAGCGCTCCCGACGGCTGATCGAGCACGATGGATTGAAGAGCGGCTGTCGGATCAAATGGCTACACTCGGAAACCGTCGAACCGGTATAGTGCGTCTGAGACCAAAGATGAAAACTTTAAAAACCCCTCCTATCTCACCCACCTGAGAACACGACAAAGCAGCATCATCACGCATATCGGTATGCTACATGATAAACTGTCTGTAGATCGCGATACCAGATCGCACTCTCTAGCGAGGGATGAGGAAGGGGATCATATATGCGCTATGAAGACCGATTGGCTTTACGACGTTTAATAGAAGAACAACAGGCTGCGGCACTTGGTACAGTTACTCCTGACGGAGTGCCATTCGTGTCTTATGTGCTGTACGCGGTTGAACGACGGGACGGACACATACCGAGTCTATTGCTTTTGTTGAGTCGATTAGCAGCGCACACCAATCATTTGCTGGCCGGTTCACCGCTCTCACTGTTGATTACTGCATCACCGCAAAGTGTTACCGACCCCCAAGCGTTGGCCCGTGTCACGTTACAAGGTTCTGCTCAAGACATACCACGACATTCGCCCGACTTTCCAACAGCACAATTAACATATTTGCAGCGTTTACCTACACAGCAACACCTGTTTGCCCTGCCGGATTTCACCTTATTCCGCGTCACGCTCCACGAGGCGCGGTATATCGGTGGTTTTGGACGAGCTTTTACACTCGATGCTACCAGATTAGCGGAAGCACTCATGGTCACAGAACCGGCATAATTGAGCAGTGAAAGCGGCTTTTATAGTGTGTCTGAAAAATAATCCTCTTGCCTAAGCTACGTGGGAATCATACGGCCTGCTGAAGCCATGCTTCATCAGGAATTGCTTCGATCCTTTATTTCAGGGTATCAAGTCTCAGGATTTAGCAAAAAGTGCCAAGCCCAACGCAACAATACCCGGCGCAAGACCGGAAAGGCTCAATATAGTAACAGCAATTGGTGGGAACCATATCTCATACCAGGAATTGATCGTAGCGTCTTGAGGCATTTGCGGGTTATACAAGATCGGCACTTGATCACCTACTCGGTAGGAGGTGGAACTACCACCAGTATTGCTCTCAAACTGGAAAGTCTCGCCAGTTTGCGTTCGGAACTCGATCCGTGGATAGTAGTTTGTATCATCACCAACGCGACGTCGGATGACTTCAACTACAGTACCTGTATCATCGATCATCCTTGTCAGACGCTCACTGGTCGCGTTCAGCCAGAACAGGCCGATGAACAACAAAACTAGACCAACGACTGTAAAGGTTAGACCGATGAGAAGAGCACCTGTTCTAGACAGTGGTCGTGAACTCATGAGATCGTCCTCCGATTACTAAATCTGCCTCAATATCTCTGATGAAGTACTGTATCGAGCAGGTATTGCGAAGAATAGCTGGTGTTTGCCAAAAATAACGACTTTCACCGTATCGTAGAGGAGGAAACTGTCTCTGATGGTGTGTTGAGATAGTCTACTACGATGAGGCTCGCTGAAGATTGCCCCCTACCTATGGACTACCGTTAGTCCTGACCGGTACGCCACGTGTTCATAGGGTATTGTACAATGAAATAGCAAAGAGATACAAAATATCATTATCGTAATCTTTCAGATTATTGCCAACAATGAGCGGAAGGGTGCGCGGGCCTCCGACCCGCCTCGTGCGACGTACTGCGGGGCAAGCATTGCCTACCCTGCAATCACCTGGATGCGCGAGCCTCCGACCCGCCTGGTGCGACATACTGCAGGGCAAGCATTGCCTACCCTGCAATCACCTGGGTGCGCGGGCCTCCGACCCGCCTCGTGCAACGTACTGCGGGGTAAGCATTGCCCACCCTGCAATCACCTGGGTGCGCGGGTCTCCGGCCCGCCTCGTGCAACGTACTGCGGGACGAGCATTGCCCACCCTGCAATCACCTAGGTGCGCGGGCCTCCGGCCCGCCTGGTGCAACGTACTGCGGGGTAAGCATTGCCTACCCTGCAATCACCTGGGTGCGCGGGCATCCAACCTACCCATGATCCCCCTTCCTCTCCCCATACGGACAAGGAAGAGGGTTGGGGTGCGGAGCGCCGGGCATGCTGATGAAACATGCGCTGGCTGCCACGTGATCACCCTACACGGCTGGTAAGGCTTTTCAACATTCTTACCTTTTGCGGTAGAGGTAATGTGAGGAGAGGAATGGAGAGATTCTCAACTCGCCTACTGCGCGTACAGAGATGTACTGCTTCCTATCCCAACTGTGCGCTGTCCACCCCCTGTTTGTCTCACCGATAACGCCCGTCCCTACCTTGTAGGGGCGATTACCCAACCCGCCCGCTGAACTGGCCATGTCGCAAACAGGGTAGGGGCGGGTGCTCAACCTGCCCACCGTATGGTGACGAGTATAATCGGCGAGACAACGAAGGCCTGAACGCAGACTACCGTCCGAACGAAAAGCTGTGCGCTTTCGCACGGGTTACGAACGGCCTGGGAACCCCTCCTTAGATCATGATCAAAAACCTGGGTTTTTTATTGGGAAGTACCGTGCCTGGGCAACCACTGAGTTGGGAGGCCAACGTTCTGTTCCGCCACCCGCCACACGTTCTCTCTGCTAAGCAGGCAGCGTCAGGCGCTGCGCGTGACGGGTTGGGGAAGCGAGGTTCACCCCGCACCCCATCCTTCCCCTTCTTCTCCCCGTGAGGGAGAGGAAAGGGGCCAGAGGGAAGGTGAGGGCCGCTAGGCGTGCTCCGCAGCACAGACGCTGACACCGTTGCCCCCTGTTCCAGCGCGTCGCGGAGACGCATGCGTTGCCTGCTACCGTTTCCCTGACCATTATAGCAATGTTATGGTCGAGATTCATCGACAGCCCGGGTTTTTGATCATGCTCTTACATCCCAACTGCCGGGTAGGGAAAAAACTTTGAAAACCCTGAGCAGAATGAAGTACCATGTGTTAACTAGGCTTCAGCTCTGACATGATTGCACTACCTTTTCGCGGGGGGATTAGAAGCCTATCTCAATTTAGCACTTTACGAAAAAAAAACTTCTAAACGTTATATCAAGTTGTAGGATTGAAGGTAGGAATACAGCAGGATACGTCTCTCGATAGCAGATCATTCCAGCGTTTAGAAATTACACGATCATGTCAATCGAATTACTCGCTTCCATTCTGTTTCTCTGGATCAGTGCTGGTCTGACCAGCAGTATCGCCTATTATGCGTTTCGTCGAGCGAGTCAGCCCGGCGCACTTGCGCTAGCGTTCTTACTATCGGCAATGAGTGCGTGGTCGGTATTGTATGCCGGCGAACTGTTCGTACCTGGGTTGCAGGGGAAGATACTCGCTGCCAAACTGCAATATCTTGCCATTACGCCGATACCGCCGCTGTGGCTGATCTTTTCTTTGCAATATACCGGTCGTGCTGATTGGTTGACTCCAGCCCGCCAGCGCTGGCTATTCATACCTGGGATCATAACCTGTCTTCTCGTGTTCACCAATGAATGGCATCGTCTGATCTGGCAAGGTACTATTCTCGATCCTGCTGGTCATCCTGAATTGTATGTAACCGGAAGGGGCATCTGGTTTTGGGTACATACCACGTATGCTTACGGATTGATCATTGGTGGTATTGCCCGCTTCATCTGGTTTGCCACCCAGGTTCCACGATTGTACCGGTTGCAGGCTCTGTTTATGGTTTGCAGCACACTCGTGCCACTGGTGGGAAATGCCGTCTATCTCTTCGGTGGTCTGCCACGTAGTTGGTTCGATCCTACACCGTTTTTCTTTTCCGCTTCAGGAGTCCTACTGGCGGTTGGCTTTTTTCGAGTTGGGTTATTTGATGTAATTCCCATCGCTGCACGATTGATTATTGCCAACCTGCAAGATGCAGTGATTGTGCTCGATTACCTGTATCGCGTCATTGATCTGAACCCGGCAGCTCGCCAACTCTTTCAATGTGGTGAAGAGGTGATCGGCCATGATTTTCACGACGTATTGCGTCTGCATGGCCTAACACTTGCCCGTGATGGTATGGCTGAAGGTCAACAGGAAATTGTCTTTCAACGTGAAGGAGTGCAGCAAATTTTCCAGCTAACGGTTTCCGTGATTCACGACCGAAAGGGGCTGTCACTCGGTTATATACACGTCTGGCGCAATGTAACCCACGAGCAAGAGCTGCTTTCTGCCGAGCGCCAGCATGCTGAACGCCAGCAGTACCTTGTGCAGGCAATTGGCGAGCTGTTAGTTACCGCCGATCTGGAAACCTTTTACACCATGCTTATGAAAGCTGCTCAACAGGTATTGAGCGCTGACCGGGCAGCGGTATATCTCTATGACCGTGAAACAGACAGTTTGAGTTGTCCTTATGCGAATGGTCTTTCTGGCGAATATATCGACACAATAAACCGTTTCTTTCGCAAGGTTCCTGGCGCACGACTGTTGCAGCGACCCCAGCCAATAGTCATTACCGATGCGCAAACCGATCCGGCAACCGCTGCATTACGCGAGGCCATCGTGCGCGAAGGATTTCACACGTATGCGGTTTTTCCACTGATCGGGTCGCATGGTCTCTTTGGTGCGTTTGCGGTCTACCGTAACGTTATCAAACCCTTTTCGGAGGATGAAGTTCACGGCGGTCAGACCCTGGCGTACATGGCTGCGGCCATGCTAGAGAATAGCCGTCTGCTGGCTGCTACTCGCCAGTATGCCCGTCGGATGGCACTGCTAAACGAGATTACCCGAGCAGCGCTGGAGGTCCATGACCTTCAACAAATGTCGCGGTTGCTCGCCAATCGGCTGGGAGTGTTGTTTGAGGCAGATGGCGCGTTTATCACCCTGTGGGATGACCATCTGCAACGACCGGCGCCAGCAGCGGCCAACGATGAGTTACACGATTATTATGTGCAGATTCGGGCTGAACCTGGTGAGCCAACCCTCACAGAGGCCGTCTTGCAGGCTGGCAAGGTTTTAGCCGTGGAAGACCTGTCTAACACGCCATACCTCAGTCCACGGATTGCAGCGTTGTTGCCGACCCGTTCAATGCTAGCGTTACCGTTGATCGTTGAGCGGCAGAAGCTTGGAGCAGCGTTGATTGGGTTTAACCAGCCACACCGTTTTACTTCCGAAGAGATAGCCCTTGGTGAACAGGCCGCGGCCCAGATTGCCCTGGCAATTGTGAAAACCCGACTGCTGGTAGCCGAGCGAGAACAACGGCAATTGGCTGAAGCATTACGCCAGGCAGGACTGGCGCTGAGTGAAACTCTTGACCTTAACACGGTTCTTGAGCGGCTTCTCGATGAATTGCAGCGCGTTATACCGTATGACTCGGCAAATGTCATGATGGTTGAGCATGATGCGCAACAACAACCCATCCGTGCTTACCTGACACACCTCCGTGGGTATGAACAATTCGGCGAAAAGGTTGCTCGTGCTGCTGAAGCCGTTATATTCGAGATTGCGACGACACCCAACTTGCAGAGGATGATTGAAACCAGACGGCCACTCATCATTTCGGATACAGCTTCCTATCCCGGTTGGATACACATCGAAGCGGCGGCCCATGTGCGTTCATGGGCAGGTGCACCGATTATTGCTCATGGGCGGGTCATAGCTTTCTTTTCACTTGATAAAACCGAGAGCTCCTTTTATCGTCAAGAGCATGCTGAGTACCTGGCGGCTTTTGCTAGCCAGGCTGCACTAGCTATCGAAAATGCCCGCTTGTACAGTGAAGCGAAACGACGTAGTGAAGAGCAGCGTATGCTGTATGCGGCAACTCGTGATTTTAGTGCTGGTCTGGACGCGGATGCAATTTTACAAGCTGTTGTTCATCATACCGTCGAGGCATTACAAGCAGCAATATGTGTTGTCTTACGATGGGAGCCGGCATCCGAACAGTTGGTTGTTGTGCGGGCCTGTGAAGCATTGACCAGCGGTAGTACGCAACTGGCCAGAGTGTACAGTCTACGTGTAGAACCCACGTTGCACCGCGCATTAACGGAATGTGAGCCGCTGCGCCTTCAGCCTCATTCGGTTGCCGATAGTACATTCCTGGCCCAATTTGCGCCCATGAAGCTGCTGATCTTACCGCTGGCAACCGGTTTGAAGAGCGCAGTGTACGGTCTGGTTGTCATTGGTCGTACCGCTCATGCGGTCGATTTTAACGATACCGATGTGCAGTTAGGACAAAGCCTGGCGACCCAGGCCGCGACTGCACTTGAGAATGCACGGTTGTATGCAGAGGTTGAATCGCTAGCAGTAACGGACAGTCTTACTGGAATCGCAAACCGACGAGCGCTTGACCGCGCTCTCGAACGTGAACTGGTGCGCGCTCGCCATTATGGGTATCCGCTGGCACTGGTTATGGCAG
This sequence comes from Chloroflexus sp., assembly GCA_017743535.1. Lineage (GTDB taxonomy): Bacteria > Chloroflexota > Chloroflexia > Chloroflexales > Chloroflexaceae > Chloroflexus. The sequence goes on along the minus strand of JAGHYT010000027.1, from coordinate 16,342 downwards.
ATGTCGACTCGTTCAAGCAGTATAACGACACCTATGGTCATCTGGCCGGTGATCAACGGCTACGTGCAGTTGCCCTTCTGTTAACGCAATGTGTGCGTAACATCGACTTTGTGGCCCGCTACGGTGGCGAGGAGTTTGTGATTATCCTGCCAGATACCAATAGGCAGCAGGCATTACGGGTTGCTGAGCAGATTCGCCAGCGTGCCGAAGCTGAGTACCCAGGATCATTGAATGGTCGTTCGATTCCTGGTTATACGCTCAGTATGGGGGTAGCTGTTTTTCCCGAAGATGCGCAGACACCGGCTGAATTGCTGTTAGCCGCCGATAATGCCGAGTTGGCGGCGAAGCGCACCGGAAAGAATCGGGTCTGTAGTGTCGTTTCTTAAATGACGACAACCAGTTCTGATAGTTATCTGTGACCACTTTACTGTCATCTCGTCCACTATGCCCGTTATCACCAGAAGGGGTTAATCTAGCGTAACCTGCCGATCCCTACTGGCGACGAGGGATCGGATTGGAACCTATTTCTTTCATGTTTTAGCCAACTGATATTGTTGCTTACAGCGTTCATTGCCCGGTGGTCTGCCTACGTGACAACTGATGGGTTAGGAGTATCGCCTGCGCCACCTCGCGCATTGTCTTACGGTTACGCATTGCCAGTTGTTGAATCCGGCGAAATGCCTCTGCTTCACTCAAGCCATGCGCATCCATTAGGATACCCTTGGCCTGTTCAATCTCTTTGCGCGTTTCCAGACGCTCTCGCAACGTCAGCATCTCCTTCCGTCGCGTTTGATAGTCTTGCCAGCGTGCAAGCGTAATCTCGATCAGCGGCAAGAGGTCGGTATCGCGAAATGGTTTTATGAGACAGCCAAACACCCCTGCGGCTCGTGCTCGCTCGGCCAGTTCACGTGATGCTGATGCCGTAAGCAGGATAACCGGCGCTAAGCCCTCCTGGTGAAGTATCGTTGCAACTTCTAGACCATCGAGATAGGGCATTTTGTAATCGAGCAGCACCAAATCAGGTCGTACCTGGCGCGCTACTGCAACTGCCTGCTGACCATCAGCCGCTTCGCCGACGATCAAATAACCGAGTGCGAGTAATACTTCACGTATGTGGAATCGAATCAATGCCTCATCGTCTGCTATTAAGAGTCGCGCTGTCATGCGTGCTCCAAACACAATAAGCACCTGCCGCCGCAACCGTTGCGACGTGCAGGTGGCATCAATGCGGATATAACGTATATGTTTAGTATAAAGGAACAAATGCGTCAGCGGCTATGGCTGAATTGCACAATATGTTATGTACGCTCGTGACGAGTTCCGTTACAACGGTTCAACACCGTGCCCGGCTGTGATATGATCGAGTTCGATGGTACCCCCGCGTAAGCGAAAACCACCTTGGAAAGGATTGGTTGCCAGAAAGAGCGGCGTATCGAGATCGACGAAACGAAACCCACCTAACCCGGCCGCGAAATGGGCCGACATGGTCATAGCCAGGATCGATTCGACCATACCGCCGATCATAAGCCCCAGTCCCGCAGCACGGGCAATCGCTGCAATTTCGAGTGCTTCAACTACCCCGCTCTTCATCAGTTTGATATTGATGACATTGGCTGCGCGTTCCTGCACAATTCGTAAGACGTTTAACGAGCTACTCGCTGTCTCGTCGGCCGCAATCGGTACCCCACCCCATTGCACCAGTTGACGCAGACCAGCCCAATCATCGGCTGCAACCGGTTGTTCGACCAGTACCGGTACGATCCGTTGCAAGCTCAGGGCGCCAAGGAGTTCGAGCATCTGCTCGGCGGTAAAGCCTCCATTCCCATCGAGGATGAGCGGGGCATCTGGCGCCAGCGCATAGATTGTCGTGATTCGGGCCAGATCGTGAGATAGATCACTGCCACCGATTTTAACCTTAATTTGACGGATACCCCGTTCGAGAATATCCAGGGTGGCCAACGCTGCTTCCTCGACCGTACCGGTTGTAATCGTCATATCGGTTTCGAGTGTATGCCCAGCGCCACCAAAGAAGACGTAGAGCGGTAGCCGATAATGGCGGGTCAGTGCATCGAGAATTGCTGTCTCGATAGCGCAGCGCGCTGATCCGCTCGTGCTAATCCGATCACGCAGCAGCGCGGCAATCGCTCGCCATTCACGCACATCAGCACCCTCGATTGCTGAACGTACTGATTCAATCGCCTGCTGTGCGTTGGCCTGGGTTTCACCGTTAAAGGCCGGAAAAGGCGCAGCTTCGCCGTAGCCACGAATGCCGTTGGTCAGTTCGACCGTCACTAACAGGTTATGGGCGATCTCTTGCATCCCCCCAGCGATCCCAAACGGATTACGCAGCGGGATGTCGAGGGGGGCGACCGATAACGAACGAATGACGGTACTCATAAGCGTTTCAGACGACGTTAAGCGCGATACTGCTGTTGCAGGTAGACCGTAATTGTGACTAGCACGATGATCGCTCCCAACACCTGCCAAAGGTTCTGCAATTGCTCACCGAGGAGCAATGCGGCCAAACCTAATGCACTGATCAGTCGCCAACCCATCGTACTACTGATCAGCGGCGCACCCAGTTGGCGAAGGGCAACGATCTGGCCGAGGTTGGCTCCCAGGAGAACGAAGACCACAAAGGCTGCGAAGACCGCCCAATCGTGTGGCCCGATAACGGCAAACTGGTACCATTGCTCGCCGAGCACGAGGCTCATTGCGCCGCATGTTATCGTGAGGGCAACCAGTTGCACAAACAACATCGCTTCGGCGCTGATATTGCTAACCGACGTTGCACGTGGGATCAGTATCATGTAAAAGGCTAACGCAAATGCCGAGATCAGGGCAATGACGATGCCCAGGACATCGCTTTCGGTCAGGCGCAACACAGTACCATTGCTGAGATCGCCACTCATCATCAATAATGAGCCAAAGAACGAAAGGCCAATGGCCGGAAGTGTGAAGCGAGGTAAGCGGTTGCGAAAGAACAATTTGCTCAAGAGAGCGACAATAAGTGGTGTGAGCAACGTGATAAGTTGGACATAGATGGCTAACGTAAAGCGCGCCGAGGTCAGATTCGTCATGGCTCGAATACTGACAACCAGCGCAAACAACCAGATAATCGGCGTGTGCCAGATGTCTGTGCGAATATGCCGGTAGGCAAACGGTACATATACGATCAGCGCCAGGAGATTACCGAGCGCAAGGATAGCCATACTCGGTAAGTCACTGATCGTTTGCAGATAGCGGGCCAGAACTGGATATGCACCCCAGCCGGTGTGAGCAAGAAGGGTAACGAGTAACCAGATCCATGAAACGCCGGTATGAGTTGTCGTAGTCGCTGTAGAGGAAGCGTTATTCATAGGGGATATTATAACCTGAGTTTGGGATGATGATGTGAACGTGATGGGGAACAATGAACATTCAACTCGCCGAACTGATTGCGGCCGGTGGAACGGTTAGCGAGCCAATCCACGCCGACACCTTCACCGATTGGAGTTACGATTCGCGGCTTACCGCTGCCGGAGAGTGTTTTATCGCGTTACGCACAGCACGGGCAGATGGACATGATTACATTCCGGCTGCGATAGCTGCTGGTGCACGTGGTGTCTTGTGTGTGCGTCCACCGTATGATGCCGGCAATGCGACGGTTATTGTCTGTGCCGATCCGCAGACGCTCTTGCTGCGCTGGGCGAGTACCCGTTTACAGGTATTGCAGCCGACAGTCATTGCCGTGACCGGTGGGATCGGTAAGACCCTGGCACGGCGAGCGATTGCGGCCGTGTTAGCTATGCAGGCGCCTACCTTTCAAAGTCGTCGCAATTTCAATTCGCTCCTGGGGCTACCGATTGCGCTAGCCCGTCTTGGACAGGCCGACCGCTACGCAGTGCTTGAGTTTGCCGGTGAGCATCTGGCGCCGCTGGCAACGGCGTTTCCGCCTCAGATCGCGGTGGTAACACCCGCTGCCGATATGGCGATGGCCGCATTCCTGGCCGACAAAGGAGTAATGGTGGTTGCCGCCGAAGGGATTTCACCGGCAAATATCTGCTATGGCACCGGTCGAGAGTGTGCAGTGCGGGCAACCGATATTTCCTACCACCGTCAGGGTGTGGATTTTGTTGCTTTGAGCCGGGAAGTGACCATTCCCGTTTCAACCCCGCTTTTGGGCCTTCCCGGTGTTATGGCGGCACTGGCTGCCGTTACGGTTGGGCTGATATGCGGCGTTCCACCGGAGGCGATCCAACACGCCCTAGCTCATCTTGCAGCACCGGCGGGGCGTTTACGTCCACTACCTGGCGCCAATGGTGAACTCATTCTCGACGATAGTTTCAATGCTACTCCGACGGCCATGGTGGCGGCAATGCAAACCATGGCTGCCTTGCCGGCCAAACGCCGCATTGCCGTTTTAGGTATGCCCACCGAATTGCCTGCCATTGATGCAACGCCATTTCTAACCGAACTTGGTGCTCTGGCGGCCCGTAGTGCCGATTACCTGGTGCTCAAAGGAGGCGGGGCGGCAGTAATGGCCCAGGCTGCACGAATGACCAACCCCGCTATTCCCATTCACGTCGTTGACACCAACGATGCGGCGCGTGCTGCCTTGCCCGACGAGCGCAACCAGGGCGATCTGGTGTTGGTGTCGGGCGGGGCTGGCGAGCGGCTTGAACAGGTTGTAGCGCCGCTATTAGCCGCCGACTGTCCGCCAGAACGCAACCTCGTGCGCCAGGAACCGGCCTGGCGTAGTGTACGGATCGGTGATCCGGCGCGTCCAACCTGGGTGCATCTCGATCTGACCGCCATTGCTGACAATGTTCGTGCGCTCCGAGCGCATGCCGGTGTACCACTAATGGTTGTGCTTAAAGGCGATGGTTACGGTCATGGTGCGGCACGGGTTGCGCGAGCGGCATTGTGGGCAGGAGCCGAAATGCTAGCCGTTGCGACTCTGGGTGAAGGACGGGCATTGCGCGCACAGGGCATTCATGCCCCAATTCTGGTGCTGGGCTATACGCCGCCATGGCAGGTTGCCGAAGCGATCCGTCTCGATTTGATGATTACGCTCTTCGATGGCGATACTGCCCAGGCGCTTAGTAATGCTGCCACCGAAATCAGACGCCCTGCCCGTGTGCATGTCGAAGTTGATACGGGTATGGCTCGTCTAGGCCTCGCGCCGGCTGAGGTCGCACCATTCCTAACCTGGCTGCGTGATCTCACCGCTATCGAAGTGGTTGCACTCTACACTCATTTTGCCCGCGCCGATGAAGCCGATCCGACCCCAACCGAGCAGCAGTTGGCTCGTTTCCAGACCCTGATCACCGAACTTACCGCAGCCGGTTTACGCCCGCCGCTGATTCATGCGGCTAACAGTGCGGCGACGTTACGTTTTCCGGCCAGCTATTTCGATATGGTTCGACCAGGATTGGCTTGCTACGGATTGGCGCCAGGGGCTGCTGTTCCACTCTTGCCAGGCATGCGGCCAGCACTAAGCTTTTACAGTGAAGTAGCGCAGGTCAAGGAACACCCGCCTGGCGCACCGATCTCCTACGGTGGTACATTTATCACAGCCCGCCCATCGCGCATTGCTACCATTCCGGTAGGCTACGCCGACGGTCTGCGCCGTTCACCACCCTGGCGGGAAGTGCTGATTCGGGGGAGACGCGCACCAATTGTCGGGCGCATTTGCATGGACTATGCTATGGTCGATGTAACCGATATTCCCGGTGTTCAACGTGGTGATACTGTTACGCTCATAGGACAACAGGGCGAGGCTTCAATAAGCGTTGATGAGATCGCTGGTTGGCTGGGAACGATCAGCTACGAAGTGCTGACCGGCATCTTACCGCGAGTGCCGCGCGAGATTGAACCGTAAGAATACGTTGCCCCTAGCGCAAAAGGAGTGCCACATTGTTTGGGCAGATCCGTGTACAATGGCAATCAACAGCAGCTTCGCGATAAGTGATGGTAAGGAGCAGGCTATGCTTACCCCGTTTCAAAATGAACCGTTCGGAAATTTTGACAGTGGTGACCGGCGGGCGGCCATGCAGCGGGCGATCCGCCATGTTGCCGGACAACTAGGCGCCACCTATCCGCTGATCATTGGTGGTGAACGGATTGTGACCGAGCGTAAATTGCCTTCGATCAATCCGGCTGAACCGAAGAAAGTTGTGGGCTACGCTAGCAGTGCCTCTCAAGAGCATGCCCATCAGGCTCTGCTGGCAGCCAACGCCGCATTCCGTACCTGGTCACGCACACCGGTTAGTGCACGCGCACAGGTGTTGTTGCGGGCCGCGGCCATTATGCGGCGACGAAAGGAGGAACTGGCCGCGTGGATGATGCACGAGGTGAGCAAGAACTGGGTTGAAGCCGATGCGGATGTCGCCGAAGCGATTGACTTTTGTGAGTGGTATGCGCGTCAGGCAATTGCACTTCAGGGCGAACGGCAACCCCTCGTTCCTTACCCCGGTGAGGATAACGAGTTGCGCTACCTGCCATTAGGGCCTGGGCTGGCGATACCTCCCTGGAACTTCCCGCTGGCAATTGTGACGACACTCACCGTTGCGCCAATTGTCGTGGGGAATACGGTCGTGTTAAAACCCTCACCACGAGCACCGATCATTGCGGCTATCCTTGTCCAGATTCTCGAAGAGGCTGGTTTACCGCCTGGTGTTGTGAATCTGGTGACCGGTGAAGATGCGGTCCTGGGAGATTTCCTGGTCGATCATCCGTTGGTGCACTTCATTGGCTTTACCGGTTCAAAGAATGTCGGTCTGCGGATTCTGCAGCGGGCCGCCGTCCGTCAACCTGGTCAGAACTGGATCAAACGCACGATTCTCGAAATGGGCGGCAAAGACGCAATTATTGTCGATGAAACTGCCGATCTGGAAGCCGCGGCAACCGGTATTGTGGTGAGTGCGTTCGGTTTTCAGGGGCAAAAATGTAGTGCTTGCTCACGCGCAATTGTCGTTGATCAGGTCTACGATCAGGTCTTGCAGCGAGTCGTCGAGAAGACGAAGGCGTTGCGGCTTGGGAATCCTACCAAACCAGAAACCGATCTAGGCGCGGTGATTGATCAGCGGGCCTTTGATACCATTAGCCAGTATATTGCAATAGGCCAGGAAGAGGGAAGACTGGTTACTGGTGGTGAAGTCATCGATCACGAATTGGTCAAGGATGGCGGCTTTTTTATCAATCCAACCATCTTTGCCGATGTGAAACCTCACGCCCGCATCGCCCAGGAAGAGATTTTTGGTCCAGTCCTGGCCTTTATCCGTGCTGCCAATTTTACCGAGGCGCTGGCTATCGCAAACGATACCGAATATGGTCTGACCGGTGGTGTCTACAGCCGGAATCTCGAACGCCTAGAGCAGGCCCGTGAAGAGTTTCATGTCGGTAATCTCTATTTCAATCGGAAGTGTACCGGTGCTCTGGTGGGGGTACAGCCATTCGGTGGTTTTAATATGTCAGGTACTGACAGCAAGGCTGGCGGTACCGATTACCTGCGCCTGTTTACGCAGCCGAAGGTGATCTGCGAGCGATTCTGAGAGAACGAATGATTAGAATTGGATGCGCAGTTTGGGCTTATAACGGTTGGGTAGGTGATCTCTTTCCACCGGGAACGCGCAGTAGCGAGTTTCTCAAACTCTACAGTCGAAAACTGGCGACCGTGGAAGGAAATACAACCTTCTATGCCACACCATCGGTAGCGACAGTGGCGCGATGGGTGGAGGAGACGCCACCTGCCTTTCACTTTTGTTGTAAGTTGCCGCGAGAAGTGAGCCATACGGGTTCACTCGCTGAGCGCCTACCGCAGGCCCGGACCTTTGTTGAACGAATGCAAGGTCTAGGATCGCGCTGCGGTCCGTTCTTCTTGCAACTACCGCCGGGCTATGGTCCAGCTCGTCTCGCTGATCTGGAACGTTTTCTAGCTGGCTGGCCGCGTGACGTTGCGCTGGCGGTAGAGGTTCGTCATCCCGACTGGTATTTGCCACCAGCCGAGGAATCACTGATGACTCTCCTTAACCGCTACCATGTTGGGCGGGTTGTAATGGATGTTCGTCCAATCCGCGATCCGACCGATCCGGCCGGATTACTGCTCGCCGATGCTCGTGAGCGTAAACCAGATGTACCGCTGCGACCGTTGCGCAGCAGTGGGCCAACGCTGGTGCGCTACATCGGGCATCCCGATCTGGCCCGCAATGCCCCGTTTCTCAATGAGTGGGCGGCACGGATTGCAGAATGGGCACAGACCGATCCGCGCATCTATCTGTTTATGCATTGCCCTGATGAGGCCCGCTCACCAGACCTCTGCCGCCAGATCGCAGCGCGTCTGCGTGAACGCGGGGCACCGTTGGTTGAGCCATTGGATGAACCGCCACCATCACCAATGCAACTCGATATGTTTGGTTTGTCATAGGGGTGTCGTTGTGGTGGTGATGTGCATCACATCTGTGACATCATCTGCGGTATTGTATCTGGCTTTGTCAGGGCATGAGGCGCTGGCTGGCAACTGAACCTTGTCCGGGGTGGATAGGTTGATTTCCCACCTATAGGGCTGGTTATTAGCTCTGTGCAAGGAACCTATCTGCAACAGCCGGTTGCAGGAGAAGATCAGTCGGCGTAGTTCGCAAACCACTTTGCTAGTAGGCGGAGTGGTGCTCATTGGTGCTGCGCCTGCCTGTTGAGTTTCACTCGTGGCGAGAAGGTGTCGTCTTGACTCACGATGCCACCCATCGGCATCAGACTAATCGTCTATCGTGTTCGTTCCGAGTATGCGGAAAGGCTCAAAATAGGATTGACCTCATCACCACTATTCCTGTTGAGGAGAAATAATGTATGCGACTTGCGACAATCTTTGGTCGTACCCTCCGTCAGGCGCCGACCGAAGCCGATAATCCGGCAGCGCAGTTGCTCTGGCGGGCCGGGATGCTGCGTTCGCTGGATACCGGCGAACCTGCTTTATTGCCGTTGGGAAATGCGGTTTTGCAGCATCTGATAACCCATCTGACCCATACGCTTCGTCGTAATGGTTCCCAAGAAATCTACCTGCCAACAATGGCGAGTTGGTTGAATGCGATAACCACTTTGGCCCGCCGTGAGATCGATTCATACCGTCAATTACCGCTGTCTGTCTGGAGCCTGCGCCGCCGCCAACGTGCAACAGTACGTCAACGATCTGGACTGCTCGATCTGCCCGTTGTAACATCCTTGAGCTGGGCAGGGTTAGCACTCGACGTTGCTCAAGCTCAAACGAACCTCGCAGCAATCATTGAACAGTTACGCACAACGCTGCACAAATGCGGGCTGATGGTGGTGGGCGATGCGCTCAAGGCGGAACGTGGCGCAACGATCATCGTCGATACACCGGCAGGACCGCTCACGACCCTCGATTGTCCGGTCTGTGGGTTGCGGACGCCAATCGACCTGGCGCCACTCGCTCCTTTGCCGGCGTATTCCGAGCCAGCGCCAGCTATGAGCCTGGTTGAAACACCCAACGCGAATACTATAGCAGCCCTGGCTACCTTCCTTGGCATCTCAACCTCAGCTACGGCCAAAGCTCTTTTCTTCAATGCACGTTGTGCTGGTGAGCAGCGACTGATCTTTGCCGTGGTACGTGGCGACCGGGAAGCGAGTCTGGCCAAACTAGCTGCGGTTGTTGGCGCCGACGAACTTTTGCCTGCCGAAGAAGCACAGATCAGAGCGTGTGGTGCTGTACCCGGCTACGCCTCGCCGGTTGGCCTGCGAGATGTGTTCGTGGTTGCCGATCAGACGGTCACGAATGGTGCTCCACTCGTAGCCGGAGCAAACCGTCCCGGTTATCATCTGCGCGATGTTGTGTACGGGCGCGATTGGCAAGCCACACTGGTCGCCGATATTGCTCAGGCGGTTGTTGGTGATCCATGTCCATTCTGTAGTACAGCGCGTGCGGAAGGGCATGGCGCAGCAGTTGGTGTTGTAACAACACCACAAGCGACCACGCTACTCGTGCAAGATGCCGAGGGGCAAAACCGACCACTGGTGGTTACAGGGATCGAACTCGATCTTGAACCACTCTTGCACATTGCAGTAGAACAGAATCACGATGAGCGTGGTATTGTGTGGCCAGTCGCCATTGCGCCGGTCACTGTGCATCTGGTAACGATAGGACGGAGCGATGCGGTCATAACCGCTGCACAAACACTGGCCACTGAACTACAGACTGCCGGTTGGACTGTGCTGATCGATGATCGTGATGAACGGGCCGGAGTGAAGTTCAACGATGCCGATCTGATCGGCGCCCCCTGGCGAGTCGTTATCAGCGAGAAGCTTTTGGCTACAGACCAGCTTGAAATTCGTCATCGCACGGCTAGTCAGCCGACGATTGTGAACAGAAGCGAACTGAAAGAAGCGCTGTACGACCAGTTACGGTAGACAACATTTCATACCAATTTGCGGTATCAGTCTCGGGCTTCGACGTTTTCAGTGCCCGTATCGTGGAAGTCGCCTCTCCCCTATTCCCGCCAGCCCCCCTTCTTCTCGGCCATGAGGAGTGGAAGTGGGCCTAGCGGAAGCCTACCCCTCTCTTCCATTACCACTATCGGGTTGGGAACGAACGCTGTAAATCTCTAACCGATCATCGAGAGGCGAGCGCACCGCACTTCTACTTTGTGCCAAGTATCTTCACGAGCCACGCCCTGACGGCAGCGCGGGCCGCTTCGGCGGAAGGTGAAGCATCGGTATACAGTGCACCTGAACGCACGACAGCGATCGTTTCTCGAAACTGTTGGAACGCAGTTAGATCGGCCAACCGATCTGGCTGATTGGCGCCATTTGTCAGGTTGATAAGCGCCTCAGGGCGATTAGAAAAGACGACATAATGCTCGATCAAGCCTACTGCACGAAGCGGATGAGCAATCTCGCCGATGAAGATCGTTGTGTTCCCTGCTTGCTGTTCGGTAATGGTTTCACCACGATTACGGCGTACCGTCAGATGTTTCTCTAAAAACAGACGGGCCTGGGGGTCATTGCGGGAAGCGAGAAAGATCAGCACCTCACCATTCGTTACCAGATCAGTGGCAACATCGCGAGTTACCGGAGTAAAATCACGCACAACAATCGCAATATCGCTGCCGATCCACGTTACGACATCGCGATCTAGGTTAACCCCAAGCAACGCGGCAACATTGGCTGCCGCATCAGATGGCAGGGTCATGCCGAAGATCTCACTCAACGCACGTTCAATGCGCGGTTGTTCAGGTACATCGCTCAGGGTTGGCGACAGACTGGCGTAAAGTTGCACATCAGCCGGTAAGAGTTCGGCCGGCGCTGGCCCCCTTTGTACGGTAACAAACCAGTAGAGGAAAATGGCGCCGAGTAACACGGCGATCAGCGTAATCGCCAGACCACCGACGAAAGCATACCCAAGGCCACGCTCACGAGGTACAGTTGGAGAGTTGATCATAAGTTATGCAAGTTGTGTACATACGTCACCTTGTGTCTCCGTTGGTATGGTACCATGAATTACACCTGTTAACAAAAGGCTCGCTCGTAAGGAAATCGAGTATCAGTTGCAGTGACAAACATTTTACAATGTGAAACGTGCGGCTGCTGGCTGTTGTTATCCCTCTGCATTTCTCTACGGCGAAAGAAGGGTGAAATGAAGCACAATGCGGAACGAGCTGTACAGGCTTGGCCACGTTCTCAGCGTCTGATCGGTATGAGTACGATGTGATGGTACTAGCTCATCACTCAGGAGCAGGCAGATAGGTATGCAAATCGAGACCTTACCGGTAGCAGCAGCCATTGGACATATCCTTTGTCACAATATCGCCGATGCGCAGGGACGGAAGGCCTTTAGTAAGGGTCGCCGATTACAGGCCGAAGATGTACTCCGCCTCGCTGAGTTAGGTTTTACTACCGTGCGGGTTGCCGTCCTGACGTCTGATGATGTACACGAAGATGAGGCAGCATTACGCTTGGCACAGGTTGTAGCTGGACCCGGTGTAGTGATCGGTGATCCATACGCCGGACGGGTGAACCTCCGCGCTGCGTACAACGGTCCGTTGATGATCGACGCTGAAGCTTTGCTGACAATCAATTTGATCGATGGTCTAACCGTTGCAACGTTACCGCCGTATACACTCGTCTCGGCCGGTCAGATGATCGCCACAATTAAGATTATTCCCTTTGCGGTACCCGCTTCAGACATTGCACAGGCTAGCGCTGTCGCCGGCGAGCAGGGGGTATTGCGCGTGGCGCCGCTGGTGCGCTGCCGAATTGGCGTCGCGTTGGTAAGCAGTCCATCAGCACGGGCGCGGGTCGAACGCGGTGTACTACCGGCGATTGTCGGGCGCATTACCGATCTGGGTGCAACAATGGTCGCGTGGCATCATGTACCACCAGACGAATCCGAAGTAGCTGCCGGACTAACATCACTGGTGGCAGCCGGTGCTGATTTGATCATCACAGCCGGTGAAACCTCTGTTGTTGATCGTGACGATGTTATTCCACGAGCGGTCAGACGGATCGGCGGCGAGATTGCTCATTATGGCGCTCCAGTTGAACCGGGGAATCTGCTCTTACTGGCCTACGTGCCCGGTATTGCTGATAGTATTCCGCTGATCGGCGCCCCTGGGTGTGTCCGTTCCCGCGATCAAAATATCGTCGATCTCATCTTACCCCGCTTGATGGCGAATGAACGCATTGGCAGGCGCGAAATCGTTGCCCTTGGTCTTGGTGGATTACTCGGTTCAGTTCGTCGAGGGTGAGCATGATGAAACATCACTCTGGCGCCATTTGTATGTTTGAACACTATCCATAGCTAAGAGAGGAAAACGATGAATCTTGAACATCTCTACTATGACCGACGAGAAGCGGCTCTGGCCGACTTTAATCGGGCTATCGCCATCGATGATTCTTACGCATGGGCCTATTTTCAACGCGGGCAGGTGTTGCGTGAATTAGGTCGGCTGGAAGAGGCGCTGGCCGATCTGACCCGCGCCTGCGAACTGGAAGCCGATGATCCAGCGTACCATGCTGAACGTGGCGAGACGTTGCGCATGCTTCGCCAATATGAAGCTGCCATTAACGCTTTTTCGCAGGCGATCACACTGCGACCAGAATATCCCTGGGCACTGGGGAGTCGAGGGCAGGTCTGGCGGGCATTACGCCGCTATCAAGAGGCACTAGCCGATTTCAATGCTGCCTTGGCGCTCAATCCCAGTCTGGCATGGGTGCATGCGGAACGAGGCGAAGCACTTCGGGCACTCCAGCGCCATCACGAAGCTATCGAGGCGTTTAGTCAGGCCCTGGCAATCGACCCAAGTTACACCTGGGCATTAGGACATCGTGGCATAACGTACCGCGAACTCCGTGATTTCTCAGCAGCCATTGCTGATTTTGATGCGGCCATTGCTATACAAGACAATCTGGCATGGCTCTATGCTGAACGTGGTGAAACGCGGCGGCTAGTCGAAGATTTTGAGAGCGCGATTGCCGATTTGACCCAGGCGATCATGCTCGATCCCAGGTATTCCTGGGCGTTGGGGAGCCGTGGCGCCGCATTCCGGGCTGTCGGTGAGATTGAAGCTGCTCTAGCCGATTTCAAGCAGGCGCTGGAGTTAGATCCCGAGTATGTGTGGGTCTACTATCAGCGTGGTCTGTTGTACCGCAATGCCAATCGTCTTGATGAAGCACTAGCCGATTTCAGTCGGGTGATCGAGTTAGAGCCGAACCACGCTAGTGCTCTTGCCGAGCGTGGTGAGTTGTTTCGTTTGCAACGTCGCTACCATGAAGCGCTTGCTGATTTTAATCGAGCCATTGAACTTCAGCCTGATTACGCCTGGGCTATCGGTAGTCGTGGTCAGGTTTATCGCGTCTTGGGAGACTACGGAGAAGCACTCGATGATTTCAACCGTGCCTTAGCACTAAAACCGGATGCTACCTGGATTATTGCCGAGCGTGGTGAAACGTACCGGCTCCTTCGGCGCTACAATGAGGCACTAGAGGATTTTACCCGTGCCCTCGAACTCAGCCCTAATGACTCGTGGATACTCAGTCGACGTGGTGCAACCTATCAGGCGCTCAAAATCTATGAAGAGGCGTATATTGACTTGACCAGAGCAATTGAGATCGATCCCAACAACGCCTGGGCATGGGCGCAGCGCGGTTCTCTCTTCCGGCAAATGTGATAAAGGCAAGATCGCTACAGTTTACTCGATACGGGTGTCCTTCGCTATTAAACGGTGTTGGCATGAATCAAGCAGGCGGTGATGAGCAACCAACAACATACCTCCCGGTGAACGAGATTATCGAGGGTGATTGCATCGAGGTCTTAAAAACCTTGCCGGCAAAATCGGTGGATCTCATTTTTGCCGATCCACCGTATCATCTCCAACTACGCAATCAACTCTTCCGACCGAATCAAACCATCGTAGACGGGGTTGATGACGAATGGGATCAGTTTCATGATATGGCCGCGTATGATGCCTTCACCCGCAACTGGCTTAGTGAATGTCGGCGCGTGCTGAAAGATACGGGAACGATATGGGTCATTGGGTCATATCATAACATTTTTCGCGTTGGTACCATCATGATGGATATAGGGTTCTGGATATTAAACGATGTGATCTGGTATAAGACAAACCCAATGCCCAATTTTCGTGGTACCCGCTTTCAGAATGCAACCGAGACACTCATCTGGGCTAAAAAATCAGTGCATCAGAAGAAATACACGTTTAACTATCATGCAATGAAGAATCTCAATGATGAGAAACAAATGCAAAATGTCTGGTATATTCCGCTGTGTACTGGTGAAGAGCGGATTAAACTGAATGGCAGAAAAGCTCATTCAACCCAGAAACCAGAGTCGCTTCTGTACCGTATCATTCTGTCCACCAGTAACCCTGGCGACATTGTGCTTGATCCCTTTTTTGGATCCGGCACGACCGGGGCGGTTGCGAAGAAATTGCAGCGAAACTATATCGGAATTGAACGTGAACCGACGTATATCGAGATTGCCCGGCAACGGATCGACAGTATCCCGCCCCTTTCCCATGATGAGCGTCTGTTGGTAACGAAATCAAAGCGGATAGCACCGCGGGTCAGTTTTGGTCAACTCGTGGAAGCTCAATATATTCGGGTTGGTCAGCCCGTGTACTCAAAAGATCGGACTGTTGTTGCGACGGTCAAAGCTGATGGGCAGTTATTGTGGGGAAATATCAGCGGCTCTATTCACAAAATAGCGGCACTGGCTCAACAGAAGCCTGCATTCAACGGATGGGAATACTGGTACGTGGAGGAGCAGGGAGGCACCTTAACGAGTATCGATGTGCTTCGTGAGCAGTACCGTATCGAGCATTATGGCGAGTGATGGATACAGGAGCCTTGCCAGGGCTACAATACGCGCTTCATACGTGCCAGTACCGAACGTTGATCGGCGCAGCCGGTATAAAGTAGTCTTGGATTGTGGGATATGACCCTATCTGAACACCTCGTCGTTACGACGGAAGAACCCTTTCAGTAGGGGAACAGCAGCGCTGTGTCATTACCGGTAGGCTTTGTTCACAGGCGCATCGACCATGCCCATGCTGCCTAACCTGCATCACGGCTATTATGCGATCCCCTGCCAGTTGTCCCATAGCGACGGTTCGTGAAGCACCCCTACGCCATTGACAGAAATGTTGCGTCTGTCGTTATGCCGCACATTGAACATTCTAATGAGCTACCTCCGCCAGGGGCAATGGACACACTGGTGACCATTTGACCATTGGCATACCCTGGTGCCACTGCATTCGCATCAGCACGTGCAGGGGCAACCTGCGATGACCTTCATTTCTCGCGATGAGATGTCTCGGACAGGCTCTATGACCCGCAGCAAGATATTTCGGATAGGTTATTAGTATTGCGCACGGGACGCTCTCGATTCTCCTCCAGCGAAAGCCCATCTCACCATCGGAGACGTGATGTGGTCGGGAGTCCGTACTCCCAGGCGCTATTCCGTGCTCCGTTCGCTATCCTCCCCTTCCTCTGAGTTAGCGATAACATTTTACCCGAATCGTGTTATCATCATTCCGACGTTATTGTTCGTGGGAGTACGAGAGGATTTTGTAGCCATGATCGCCACCCATCCAAAAGCTAACCGACCGATTCGGGTGGCTATGTTGGCTCGTGCCGTCTTTCCGCTGCATGGGTATGGTGGCATCGAACGCCACGTTTACCATCTCACCAAACATCTCACCCGCCTAGGCGTTGAAGTTACCCTCTACGTTCAATCACCGTCGGTCAGCAGTGATCCGGGTGATCTGCGTCTACATGCCATCGAGACCATCCGCTACGATTACACGTCACCGTTATTAGCACCCAACGGTGTTAT
>JAGHYT010000179.1:0-6871 GCA_017743535.1 Chloroflexus sp. | reverse complement strand
CCGGTGGCTAGCTCAATCCCTTTCGTAAGAACACTCATTTGCGTCAAGGGGAACGTATGCGACGAATACGCTGGTTGTTGGGTGTCATTGGGCTGGGATTGGTGCTCATAAGTGTTCTGGTTGGGGGAGCGATGTTCTGGTTCAGAGGAGAAACACAACCGATAGCCGTGTGGGAGATTGGCGACATCCGTTCAGCCGCTTTCTCAGGTAATGATCAACTGGTGGTTGCCGGTAGTGATCAGACCACCATCCGGCATGTGCCCAACAACCAGATTCTCAAAATCATCCCGACAGGTGGCTATCTTGCCGTTCATCCCAATCGCACGTTGATCGCGCTCGGTCGGCAGGGACAGGTTGTACTCTACGATCTTGAGCGTGATGAGCGGATCGCAACCCTGGATTGCTGGCCATCGGATCGTTCCATCTATCCGATGAGTCTGGCCTTTTCGCCAGACGGATTGCTCTTAGCGGTAAGCGAGGCGCACCACAGTCGCGGGCCGGAAGTGCAGCTCTGGCATGTCGAGTCCCGACTTCAAGTTGATACAATCCGGATCGATGACAACGAGGCGAGTGTGATCCAGACAGTAGCTTTTAGTCCTGATGGAGGGTATCTGGTTGCCGGCGCCGTCCCGCGTGGCGTCTGGCTGATCGATGTCGCTCAGCGCAGAGTCGAGCAGAAAATTCAGCCTCATCCAACCGGTAGCATTGCTTTTTCGCCAGACGGGTCGCGCCTGATTTTAGGCGGGAAGACGATCCGCTCTTACGATACCTCAACCTGGAATCTCGTATACGAGCTTACGTTTCCCGATCCAGTCCGAGATCGTCCCGCACCAGAAGAGTTCTTCCTTTCCAGCATGCACGTAGCTGTGAGTCCTGATGGGCGCTGGCTAGCGACCCCTGATCGTTTGCCGCCATCTGATAGCTTCTCGTGGTTCGAGCCAGGCCCTCCGCGACAGACCATTGCTGTCCGTCGGTTGACAGACGGCCAGCGGCGACACATTCTGAGCGGCAGCCCTATCCGTTTACACCAGCTTCACTTTAGTCCTGATGGTCAATGGTTGATCGATGTCGGACTGAGCGCCATCAGAGTTTGGCCGGTAGCGGATTAGTGCGATGGGGAAGGAAAGAACACGGTTTATCACGAACCTGTCATCTCCCTCTGGGCAAAAAAGTGATATAGTAGCCAACGGTAAATGCTATGACGCGCTGGAACAGGGTTTTAACGGTTTCCAGTGCCGGTGCTGCGGCGCATGCTTGGTGTCCCTCACCTTCCCCCAATCACCTTCCGCTCCTCCATGGGGAGAGGAAGGGGGAACGTGAGAGGCTGGCGAGGAAGAATGTTGGCAACCCATCCCATCATAGGCACACGGGCAAGGTACGTGCCCAATGAAACGTTTTTGATCAGGCTATAGGATGCAGACACAATCTCTCTGACGCACCGGTACTAATCCCGATGGAGTAATTGCGATGTACGATGTTGCGAAGCTCTACAGTGCATTTGAACAGTATTTCGGTCAACCACCGACTCGTATTGCCCGTGCACCTGGTCGTGTTAACCTGATCGGTGAACACACCGACTATAACGATGGGTTTGTGCTCCCGATGGCGCTGGATCGGGCTACCTACGTAGCGGCCCGACCACGGCCGGATCGAGTGGTGCGGGTTTTCAGTATAAAGTTTCGCGAGGAAGATCAGTTTGACCTCGATCAGGTTGTGCGCGATGAGCGTCGGCAGTGGGTGAATTACATTCGCGGCGTTGTGAAGGGGTTGCAGGCACGTGATCTGCCCTTGCAGGGCGCCGATCTTATGATCGATAGTGATCTGCCGTCGGGGAGTGGTCTTTCATCGTCGGCAGCGTTGGAAGTGGCAGTCGGGTATACGTTTCAGCTTCTGAATAACATCAACCTGCTGGGTGAAGAGCTGGCGCTCGTTGCGCAGGGAGCTGAACATACGTTTGTTGGGGTCAAGTGTGGCATTATGGATCAATTGGTTGCCGCGCTGGGTGAAGCCGGTCACGCCCTGCTCATCGACTGTCGTGATCTGAGCTACCGTCCGATTCCCATCCCGGCGCAGGCTTGTGTCGTCGTGTGTGACAGTGGCGTGCGGCACCGGCTGGCCGGATCGGAGTACAACCAGCGGCGCGCCGGCTGCGAGGAGGCAGTACGCTTGCTCAGACCGGCGCTGGGCAAGATTCAGGCCTTACGCGATGTGCGTTCAGCCGATTTGGCAGTGTATGGAAACCTGCTACCACCTGATCTCCTGCCACTGGCTCGCCACGTGGTGAGCGAGAATGAACGTACCTTGGCCGCTGCCGATGCGCTTGCCGCTGGCGATCTGACCAAGATGGGCCAATTGATGATCACCTCCCACATCAGTCTCCGTGACGATTATCGGGTCAGTATCGCCGAACTCGATATACTTGTCGAACTGGCGCTGGCTGCTCCGGGTTGTTTTGGCAGCCGAATGACGGGCGGCGGCTTCGGTGGCAGTACTGTGTCGCTGGTTGCTGCCGATGCGGTAGACGCATTTGTTGCTGCGATGATTGACGGTTACGCGATCCGTACCGGACGAAAACTACAACCGCTGATATGCACCGCAGGCGCCGGCGTTTCGTGTGTCTATGCTGATGAGGAGTAGGGTATGTTAGGCCGCTTCTTTACGCCATTATCAGTTGCTTCAGTGCCGCTGATCTATGGTTTGAGTCATCGAGCATTGTTGCGTCTGGGGGCCACCAGCCACGAGCGACAGTTAGCCGGGATTCGTGCCCACTACTACGTCATGCCGGCCCGCGGTAGTGGTGATCTGCCGGTGTTGTTATTGCACGGGATCGCCGACCGTGCTCAGACCTGGTCGTTTGTGATGCCGCATTTGACGGAGATCGGGCCGGTTTACGCCCTCGATCTGGCCGGTTTCGGCTTAAGTGGCTTTCCGCCAGGTCAGCGTTACGCCACTATCGCGCAGCAGGTGGCGTTCGTACAAGCGATGATCCGCGACGTGATCGGCAAATCGGTGTTGTTGGTCGGTAATTCGATGGGTGGCTGGATAGCGATTCGGGTTGCGCTCGAATCGCCAGAGCTGGTGACAGGTCTGGTGCTACTTGCGCCGGGTGGTGCGATCTTGCGCGGACGCGAGTCGTGGGAACCATTCCTGCAAACCGTCAGCCTGGCCGATAGTCGCACTGTGCGCACGGCGCTGCGTCAGATGTATGGCCGACCGCCCTTGCCCCTCTACCTGGCCGAGCATGGATTACGTTCAATTTTCCAACGCGATCCAGTTACCCAGTTCATCGCTACAATCGACGAGCGGGATATGCTCTACCCAGAGGATTTGCGGGCGGTATCAGTCCCGACAGCCCTGATTTGGGGTGAATCCGATCGATTTTTACCCCCAGAATCACGTGATTTTTTCTGTAGCAATCTGCCCAATGTGCAAGTGCTGATCTTACCCGGCTGCGGTCATATGCCACAGCAACAGCGCCCACGCCAGGTTGCCGCGTTTATCCGGCGTTTTGCGCAGGTCTTAAGAAGACAGGCGCAAACTGGTCACACACATGATACATCACAGACAGAGTGATGATGCTCACCCAGGATTAGTGCAATCTTGCTATGTTGATCGGATTGCCCCACGCACAACTATTGAGAGTGACGATTGACAACGAAAACAGAGCGTATCGTTGCGGGAGGAAGCGACTATGATTGTATCTGGTACTCGCGAGGCACGATTGCTTGAAGTACAGCGCATTGATATTCACGGTACAATTTTTTACGATGTCACCTTCCAACACACCGGTGAAACGCAATCCATCCGTGCTCGGATTGGTGCTGAGAGTGTCTATCCCAATCCGCAGGCTGGCGATCCGGTGTTGGTTAGCTATGTGATGGGGGTAGTAACGAATATTGCACCACGGCCATAGAATCTTCATTATGGTTTCAGCACCTGTACTGCGGAGCACGCCTGTGCGCCCTCACCTTCCCCCCGGCCCCCTTCCTCTCCCCGTGGAGATTTGATGACCCGAGCGTCCTGGCTGCGGTAGCGACGATGGGTTGCTGATGGTCCAAGTGATGGTTCCTCATTGCGCCAGGGTATACAACAGGCGACGGCATAGATGACTCACAATACGCGCTCGTGTGCGGGCTACCCCCCAATCCCCCCGCTTGCGGGGGGAAGGGGGGTGATACCGCAAGCGGGGGGGTAGCCCGCCTGCCCTTGCCGTTCAGCGTAACGCTCGCTATAATGAACACATCACGCTAATGTTCGCTCATCCAGGGGCCGTTTATGCCGCTAACCATAACCCTACATCGCACCGACGACAACCGCGCTGAGGTATACGTGGCCGGAGAGCACATTGCCTCCTTTGACCCAGCAGCACTGCGCCTTGATCACCCGTTCGTCAGACCACACCAACAGGCGAGCGACCCGGTTGCATACGGTCAACGATTACTGGCCGCCCTCGGCGGCGATAACCTGAAGCGGATGCTGACCGAGTTGCCGTCTGCGCCACAGCTCGAGAGCATGATCGCCCTGCACACGACCGACGCTGAACTGGCGGCGATTCCCTGGGAGTTTCTGCACAATGGAAATGAGTTTCTTATCACGCGCTACCTGCTGGTACGCGAAGTAGAGGTACCAAACGCACTCCTTCCTGCACCGCCGCTATCTGATCAGCCATGGCGGCTGGTAGTGGTAGCGAGCAATCCCTTGCTGAAAGAGGTGTACGACGAGCAGGGAAGACAGTGTGATTGGCAGCTCATGGCGCCCCTGCCGGTAGAGCATGAACTCGATCTGCTGCGTGACGATTTCCAGAAGCAGCGATTGCACCTGCGTTGGCAGCAGATTGCCCCCACCCGCTCGGCGCTGATTGATGAGCTGGCAGCGACCGAGCCGCTCCTTCTTCACTTTGCCGGTCACGGTGCAGTTGTCAATGGAACGCCAGTACTGTATTTTGACGACGGCGCCGGGAAGCTCGATCCGCAGACGGCATCTGATCTGGCGAACCATCTGCGCGGGATGGTGATGCTGGCCTTTCTCAATGCCTGCCGTACTGCCGATAGTATCGAGCCAGGGGCGAATCTGGCGCTAACCCTGGTGCAACATGGGATTCCGGTGGTGCTGGGGAATCAGTACCTAGTATTTGACGAAGCGGCAGCACCGGTCGCTCGCACCTTCTATCGGTTTCTGGCTACCGGTCTCCATCCGGCGCAAGCCCTCTATCGGGCGCGCCTCCAGCTTCAGAGTCATCGGCGTAATGAGCCGCTGGCGTGGTCTGTACCGGTACTCTACCTGGCGCGGGGCTACCAATGGCCTAAACCGCCTGTTGGGAACCAGCACCAGCCCCCGCCGCCCATTGAACCGCCGCGCCCCGCAATCAGCGCCCTGAACGCCCCCGATTACGCAACCGGCGCCTTTGTCGGCCGCCAGCAAGAATTGTACGAGCTGGCCCGGCTCTTCGTTCACGACCAGAAACGGATTGTGACCATTCGTGGCACCGGCGGGATCGGCAAAACAGCGCTGGCAGCAGCGCTGGCCCATCGCTTGCGCTTCTTCTTCGACGACGGCATCGTTGCCCTGAGCCTGGTTCTCCCTGGCGAGCACGCCACCCTCGCTGCCGCGACCGTGCGTCGCCAACTGGCAATGGCGCTTGGTATCGACGTGAAGGATGAAAAGTCCTGGTCTGCTGATGAGCAGGAACAGGAAGACCTGCTGATAACCACAATCCGCTCACGCCGCCGCATGCTGGTGATCTGGGACAACTACGAGACAGTGCTCTGGCGGCTAGGGCTAGAAACCGTTACCGATGACGTTGCGCCCTTTGCGCCTGAACAGCGCGACGAGGCAGTTGCCATCCAGCGCCTGGTACGCAAGCTGGCCGACAGCGGCGCATGGATGCTCTTTACCACCCGTCAGTCGCCGGTGGGACTGCCTGGCGAAGTGTGCTTCCCACCGATAAAGGCGGGGCAGCAGTTGGCCGGTCTGAACCCGGAAGCCAGTGTTGAACTGATGCGGCGCTGGATCAGCAAACGCACGCCCAGCGAGACGTTTCTCAGGCAACTCGCTGATGCCCTTGATCACCACCCGTTGGCCATGGTGCTGACGATCAGACGCTGGGATCGCGGGCAAGATGCCGAGAACGCCTTTCTAGAGCAGTTGGATCAGGCGTTGGCTGAAGCCAGGGATCCGGCAGCGCCGGTCTACCAGCAGACCTCGGTTGAGATAAGCGTCCGCCTATCGCTGGCAGCGCTGCCCCCTAAGCTGCAAGAAGCACTGCGCTGCCTTACCATCATCGCCAATCCCAATATTACCCCGCTCCACGCTGCGGTAGTGTGGGGGATGACAGAGGGATCACAGTGGCTGGTCGAACCGGCCCACCGCCAACTGGAAACTCTGCAACAGACCTCGCTCCTGCTGGGTCATGGCTACGACCAGGAACATAACCGCGCCCTCACCTACGCGATCCAACCGGTCATTGCCACAGTCCTCCGCAGGGACGCCCAGGCTCATGATCTCAGCGCTGCTCGTATTCGCTACGGACGGTGGGTGGCGGCACTGGTCGATCAAGCCTGCGATTCTCAACACGGCATCAATGCCAGTGCCGAACTGGCGCAGCAGATGCAGTCGCTGCTGCCCGACATTGCCGAGGCGCTGGCCGCACTGCCGATAGCAGAACGGGGCTGGGCGCTCTGGCGGGCAACGTGGGTACTCAACCGCCTGGGTGATCCGGCTACGGCCTGGCGACTGATTGAACAGGCGAACCAGTTCGCCCAGGAACACAACGACGAAGCGCTGCTGAGTCGCGTCTACCACCAGCAAGCCGACCTACTGGTCACCCGCGGCGACCTCGACGGCGCCCTCGCCCTCTACCAGCAGTCCCTTG
>JAGHYT010000178.1:0-6872 GCA_017743535.1 Chloroflexus sp. | reverse complement strand
GCGTACCCCGGTGGCAGCGGGCGGTAGCCGAAGCTCCAGACGGCGCGCCGCTTCCGCATGCGGGCCGGAGGCTCGCGTACCCTGGTGGCACCGAAGCCCCAGACGGCGCGCCGCTTCCGCATGCGGGCCGGAGGCTCGCGTACCCCGGTGGCAGCGGGGGTCATCGGTAGCAGATGCGTGCGGTTCGTCGCTATCACGCCATCGTCGAACAGATTGCATCGAATGTACCCCAATGTATCCCAAAGCAAAAACCTCTCGCGCAGGCCTGGCAACGTTGACGATCAGGACGGGTTTATGGTAAGATAAGGGCCGTTGCTCGGTAAACGGAACAGGTAAAGGAGAGCGCTGTGAGCGCAAAGAAAATGAAAGTATTGCTCCTCCGGGATGTTGAGCACCTGGGGAAAGCAGGTGAAATCAAAGATGTAAGCGGCGGTTTTGGCCGTAATTATCTGCTACCAAAAGGGTTTGCAGTTCTGGCAACCAAAGGCCACATTAAGCAGGCCGAAGAACGGCTGGCCGCTCAGCGTCGGCGAGCAGAAGCGGCCCGTAGAGAGGCTGAAGCACTGGCAGCCAAACTTTCAGCGCTGACGTTAACATTTACGGCGAAAGTTGGCGAACAAGATCGGCTCTACGGTTCGGTCACCAATGCCGACATCGCTGCCAAGCTGCGTGAAGAGGTCGGGATTGAGATTGACCGGCGTAAAATTATGTTGGAAGATCCGATCAAGCGTACCGGTGAATATGAGGTACCGGTAGAACTGGCCAGCGGTATTACTGCAACCCTCAAGGTAGTGGTCGTGGGCGAATAATTCGCAATTGTCATATCCACTAGGTTTCGTCAATGTGCCGCAATATGCGGCACATTGGCGTTTTATAGAAGTGATGTGGATAACTGGTGGGCAACAGGGGAGAAACGGTGGAAAAGCGGGAAGATCGGATTGAACGTAGTGTTCCCTTTGATTTACAGGCAGAGCGGGCAACCCTTGGCTCGATCTTGCTTGAACGTGACGCCATCATCGCTGTCGCCGGTTGGCTCCCTGCCGAATACTTTTACCTGGAAAAGCATGCCCTGATTTACGAGGCGATGCTGGCCTGCTACAACCGGCGGGAACCGGCGGATCTAGCTACCGTTGCCGCCGAACTTCGCCGACGTGGTCAGCTTGAATTGGTTGGCGGCCTGACCATGCTGAGTGAGCTGGTCACCGAAGTACCAACCGCAGTGCACATTGAATATTATGCTCGGATTGTTGAACGAACGGCTCTCTTGCGTCGCCTGATCGAGGCTGGCGGTCGAATCGCAGCGATGGGCTACGACGAATCAAGTGATCTCGAAGAGACCCTTGATCGAGCGGAAGCAGAACTCTTTGCGGTCTCGCAGCGGCGCAACAATCAAGACTTTGTCCATATTGGTCGGGTGGTCAATACGCTCTTCGCTCAGATCGAGTCGATGCAGGAGCGGCGTGGTGAGGTTATAGGGGTGCCGACCGGTTACCATGACCTCGATGCACTGACCGGTGGGTTGCAACCCAGTGACCTGATCATTCTCGCGGCTCGGCCTAGCGTTGGGAAAACCTCGCTCGCTCTCTCGCTGGCCTACAATGTGGCGTTTCAGACCAATGGCACGGTCGCTATCTTCAGCTTGGAGATGAGCCGTGAACAACTGGTTCAGCGTATGCTGGCAATGCATACCGGTATTGACATGCAGCGCTTACGTACCGGTAATCTGCGCGGTGAAGAGTTGAGTCTCGCTATCGAAGGACTTGGTGTCCTCTCTGAACTGCCTATTTACATTGAAGACACGCCTGGGCTGAGTATCACCGATGTTCGTGCTCGCGCCCGTCGGTTGCACAGTGAAGTGGGCATTACCCTAGTGATGATCGACTACCTGCAATTGATGTCGGGACGACGCACCGACAATCGAGTGCAAGAGGTTAGCGACATCAGTCGTGGGCTGAAAGCACTGGCCCGCGAACTGAATGTACCGGTGATTGCCCTTTCTCAGCTCTCGCGTGCGGTGGAGGGGCGACAAAACCATGTGCCAATGCTCAGCGACCTACGCGAGTCGGGATCAATTGAGCAAGACGCCGACATTGTGATGTTTATTTATCGTGAGGAATTATACGATAAAGACACAGATAAGAAAGGGATAGCCGAGATTCATATCGCGAAACATCGCAATGGCCCGCTTGGGGTCATTCCATTGCGTTTTGAGTCGCGCACGACCCGCTTCCAGAATCTTGAGCGTTATAAGGCGCCAGAAGGGTTCTGAGTGCCTGTCTGAAAAACTCGTCGTCATACGTCACGATACGACAGAGTTGTATGGCGGGGCAAGGTGGCGCTAAAAGAAAGTCACCGCCTCATTCCTGCGGATGAGCCGCCCTGTCAGGTAGAAAAAAGGGGTAAAGCTACCAGGCTTTGCTATGCTTGAACGCTCTTGCCAAAATTACTCCGATATGGTAGTATATAAGGCGCGAAGGCGGGTAGCTCAATTGGCAGAGCAGTGGCCTCCAAATCCACCGGTTGCAGGTTCAAGTCCTGTCCCGCCTGCCAATTTTTATGCCGGCCAGCCAGTCGGGGGCGTGGCAGAGTCCGGTTTAATGCGTCGGTCTTGAAAACCGAAGGACGTAGCAATGCGTCCCGTGGGTTCGAATCCCACCGCCCCCTCCATAATCTGATACGGGGAGGTCGCATAGTGGCTGAGTGCGGCGGTTTGCTAAACCGCTAGGGGGGCAACCCCCTCGAGGGTTCGAATCCCTCTCTCCCCGCCACCAGCACTCGCAGTTATCGCGAGTGCGTTTTTTATTGCTTATTCTCTTTTCTATCGTATCGCTACTGCCTGACTGGGAAAGCGTTAAATGCCTCTCCCCCATTTTCCTTCCTCTCCCAAACTGAGCAAGGAAGGGGATGCTCCGGTCGGGTTTAGAATTCATTCCTCCCACTGCAATGACAAGGCATCATTGGCGAGACCACGGAAGCGTGGTCACAGACTATTGTCAGAACAGGACAATACGAACCTTCGCACACAGTGGGGACGGTTTGGGCGCCTCTCTTAACCCTTCACCTCTCTCCTTCGGGCAGGAAAAAACCTTGAAAAGCCCTCTTTCCATCCTGCGACTGACGACAATCTCTCGAAATCTGGTTTATACTGCTTTGACGATATTTGCCTTGTCAGGAGTTGGTATGTACCACCTGCGTCTCTTATTTCCCTACATCTATCGCTACCGTCATCGGATGATCGCCGGTCTCCTGGTGGCAGCGTTTGGCGCAGCGGTCAGTGCGCTAAGCCCGCTCGTATTGCGGCTGGCAGTTGACAGCCTGGCGGATGGGACCATTGAGCCGCACCGACTGCTCTGGTTTGGTGGCGCATTGATCGGTTTGGCAGTAATCGATGGTGGTATGAAGTTCGTCCAACGGATGTTGATTGCTGTCACTTCATACCGGATCGAGAATGATCTGCGGGCCGATCTGTTCGACCGACTGCTAAGCTTTGATCAAATGTTTTACCAACAGAACTATACCGGTGACCTAATGGCCCGCCTCACCAACGATTTGAGCGCGGTAAGACAATTTCTTGGGCCTGGCTTAAATGGCGCAGCTACGGCAGTGTTGACGTTTCTGGCGGCGACTGTTTTGATGATGCTCGTTGATCCTCTGCTTGCACTGATTGTGGTATTGCTATTGCCGATGGTAACGATTGTGTTTGTTGCTATCGGTGGGCGGATGCGGCAGGCCTTTCACCGTGTACAGAATCAGTTCGGTGTCCTATCAACACGGGCTCAAGAGAACTTTGCCGGGATTCGAACAGTGAAGGCATTTGCGCAAGAAGAAGCTGAGATTGCTGTCTTTACTGCTGACAATGAGCGCTACCGTAAACTCAATCTCCACTATGTGTTACTTTCCGGTACGCTATGGCCAGCAATGACCCTCTGTCTAGGCTTGATTACTGCTCTGATTTTGTTGGTTGGTGGTCAGCAGGTCGCTGCCGGTACCCTTACTATCGGTGAGCTGGTACAGTTCAATGCCTACCTGGCTCTCCTGGCGTTTCCAATGATTATTTTGGGATGGATGGTCAATTTATTCCAACAAGCAACCGCATCACTCGAACGTTTGAATGATATTTTGCGTTATCAACCGATGATCAGCTCACCATCAACCCCACGGTTACCGCCTGGTTATGGATCAATCGAGTTTCGCAAGGTTGGAGTACGCGCCAATCACAGCGATCAGTGGTTGCTCCGCGATTTGTCGTTTCAGGTACCGGCGGGGAAGGTGTTGGCAGTTGTTGGTGCTACTGGCGCAGGCAAGACGACCCTGGTTAACTTGCTGGGCAGAGTCCGTGATCCCGATGAAGGACAGGTACTGATCGATGGGATCGATGTACGTGAACTTGAGCTGGCAGCTCTGCGTCGAATGATCGGGTATGTGCCTCAGGAGAGTTTTCTGTTCAGCATGCCGCTGCGTGAGAATATCGGTTTTGGAGTGGCAACGGTTGATCCGGCACGACTTGACCATGTGATCGAGGTGTCACGACTGAGCAACGACCTCGATCAATTTCCTGATGGAATCGACACAATGGTGGGTGAACGTGGTGTTACGTTATCCGGTGGTCAGAAACAACGGGTGGCAATCGCACGTGCGTTGATGCGCGATCCACGCATCTTGATACTCGATGATGCGCTGAGTAGTGTCGATACCCACACTGCCGCCCAAATCCTGGCCGGTCTGCGGGCTGAAATGAACGGACGGACGACAATCATCATTGCGCAGCGGATTGCAACGGTACGCGATGCCGATCAGATCATCGTGCTTGACGATGGTCAGATTGTTGAACGCGGTTCGCATCAAGAGCTGTTAGCGCGCAACGGACGCTATGCAGCCATGTATCGTCGGGAGCTGCTGGCGGCTGAGCTTGAACGTGAAGAATAAAGACGAGGAATCATAACCCTGTGTTACCGCAGCTAAGGAGTTTCACGTGGTACATCATGCTAATGATGACACCATTCTTGGTAAAGCCTATGATGGGCGCTTAGTACGTCGGTTGGCGAAGTATGTGATGCCTTATTGGCGGCAATTCAGTGTGGCAATTTTACTGCTGATCGGGGCGATTCTGTCTGATCTGCTACCACCATTGTTGCTCCAGCGCGCCATTGATGGCCCGATTCGGGCTGGTGCAGTTGATGGTGTCTGGCCCTATTTTGTAGCCTTCGTTAGTACACTGCTGATAAATTTTGTATTTCGCTACAGTCATTCCTATTTCATCAACAGTGTTGGTCAGCAGGTTATGAAGGATTTACGGGTTGCGATCTTTCGTCACGTTCAGTACCTGAGCCTCTCTTTCTTCAATCGCAATCCGGTAGGGCGTTTAATCACTCGGATTACGAATGACGTTGACGCACTTAATGAATTTCTGACCCAGGGTGTGGTAATGATTGTAGCCGACTGCTGACCCTGGTCGGGATTATCGTGGTAATGTTCGTGCTCAACTGGCGATTGGCATTGATCAGTCTGGCAACGCTGCCAGTGCTGGTACTCATTGTGTCAATCTACCAACGCTTTATGCGAGCTACCTACCGGTTAGTACGGCAGCGACTGGCTCGAATCAATGCGTTTCTCAGCGAACAGATCAGTGGGATACTGGTAACACAACTCTTCAACGCTGAGGAACGCAGTCGAATGGCGTTTGCCCGTTTGAGCGATGATTATATGCAGGCCAACATTCGGTCAGTGCTCATCTTCGCGATCTTCATACCGTCGGTTAATCTCTTGGCCGCAATTGGTACAGCAGCACTGCTCTGGGGTGGGGGCAATGGTGTATTAGCCGGTTGGGCATCGCTCGGTATGCTAGTCGCTTTCATTCAATATCTTGAACGTGCCTTTCAGCCGATCCGTAATCTAGCTGAGCGGTATACAGTCTTGCAATCGGCAATGGCCTCGGCAGAACGGATTTTTGCAGTACTCGATACCGAGGCTGAGGTGCGCGATCCAGCACACCCCCGCTCATTGCCGACGCCGGTACGAGGCGAGATCGAACTGCGTAACGTTGTGTTTGGCTACCATCCGAATGAGCCGGTACTGCGCGGGATCAACCTCCATATCCCGGCCGGACAATCAGTTGCAATCGTGGGGGCAACCGGCGCCGGTAAAAGCTCATTGGTCGGTCTCCTCGCCCGCTTTTACGATGTTCAGGAAGGAAGCATTACCCTCGATGGGATCGACATTCGTGAGTTAAAGCAGGCCGAGCTACGCCGTCACATTGCCGCAGTGCCACAAGACCCGGTGTGTTTCAGCGGTACGATTGCCAGCAACATTCGTCTACACAACGATGCGATCAGTGATGAACAGGTGCGCGCTGCTGCCGAAATGGTGGGTGCCCATCGGTTTATCGAACGCTTGCCAGGTGGATACAATCATGAAGTGCGTGAGCGCGGCGCCAATCTCTCAATTGGTCAACGCCAGTTATTGGCGTTTGCCAGAGTGATTGCCTTTAATCCCGAAGTATTACTCATTCTCGATGAAGCTACCAGCAGTGTTGATACCGAGACCGAGGCCCTAATTCAAACAGCTTTGACGCGACTGATGCGTGGTCGTACCAGCATCATTATCGCCCATCGGTTAAGTACTATTCGGCATGTGGATCGGATTGTCGTGTTACACAAAGGTCGTGTGGTTGAAGATGGTACGCACGATGAGTTGCTGGCGCGGCGCGGTTACTATTACCGGTTGTATCAATTGCAGTTTGCGGGGATGACCGGATAAGCGATGGTTTGGGATGGATCACCACAGAGAGCACAGAGCAATGCTTTGGTCGTTGCGTACCTGCGTACCGTTGAGAAGCCGTGGGCATCCAACAGTACAGTAACCGGTTGGAATCA
>JAGHYT010000177.1:0-6942 GCA_017743535.1 Chloroflexus sp. | reverse complement strand
ACCCGTTTGCTCAACCTGAAAAACTTTCAACGCGAAGCTGGCCTGCTCGCTACGCTCCAACATCCGGCCATACCCAAGGTTTATGACTTTTTTGAAGAGAACGGCAAAGTCTACCTCGTACTCGAGTTCATTCCCGGTAAAGACCTGGAGACAGTGCTAGAAGAGCACGGAAAACCACTCGATGAAGAACGAGTGGCTCGCTGGGCATTGCAAATTTGCGACGTGCTGTCGTACCTACACAATCATAAGCCTGAGCCAATTGTGTTCCGCGATATGAAACCATCCAATGTGATGGTGGTTGGCGATGATCGGATTGTACTGATCGACTTTGGTATTGCCCGCACTCTCAATCGCAGTGATCGAAAAGGGACGATGATCGGTACTGAGGGCTATTCACCGCCTGAGCAGTACCGCGGGATTGCTGAACCGGTTGGTGACATCTATGCGTTCGGTGCAACGCTCCACCATCTGCTAACCAACACTGATCCACGCCTTGAAACCCCTTTCACGTTTCAGGAACGTCCGATCCGTCAGATTAACCCGACAGTTTCACCTGAAATGGAAGCAGCAGTAGCCCGTGCGCTGGAATACGATATGGCGGCACGCTGGCAGAGTGCTGAAGAGTTTCGGCAGGCTTTGCTGAAGGTTCCGTCACTGGCTGGTGCTGGCGCAGCCAAAACGACCGTTGCTGTACCGGCTGTGCTCAAGAGCGCACAGACCACCGAACTTGTCTGGCGATTCAAGTTTGAAGATGAAGTGCGCTCGTCACCCTTTGTGAGCGGCGGGTTGGTATTCGTTGGATGTTACGACACAAATATCTATGCTCTTGATGCCACCCGCGGTGAGTTTCGCTGGAAATATGCCACAGAGGGCGGCATCAGCTCATCGCCCACCGTTTGGCAAGATATGGTCTATATCGGTTCAGAAGATGGCACGCTATATGCCCTCGATATGCGCCGTGGTGGGGTGCGTTGGACATTCCGTACCGGTAAGCCGATCCGCTCTTCACCCCGGATTGAAGATCGGGTTGTGTTTGTTGGTTCCGATGATCAGCATATCTATGCAATCGACGGCTTACGTGGCACACTGATCTGGAAGTATCGGACCTGGAACCCTATTCGCTCTTCGGCGTGTATCAGCGGCAACTCTATTTTCATTGGTGGTGATGACGGTAACGTCTATTGTCTCGATGCGCGGACTGGCGCGGTGAAGTGGAAGCAGCGCACGCAACAGCCGGTTCGCTCATCGCCAGCATACAGCGACGGTCTCGTCTTTGTTGGCTCACTTGATCAGAACCTCTATGCCCTTGATGCTGAAGGCGGCTGGCCAGCCTGGCGTTTTCGCACCGGTCATTACATTAACTCGTCACCGTGTGTAGTAGGCACGCGCGTTTTTATTGGCGGAGTCGATGGAATCATGTATGCGCTCGATACTAAGAGTGGTCGTCTGGTATGGAAGTACGAGGTTGGTAGTCAGATTACATCCTCACCACGAGTTGAAGGCGGTCGCCTCTATTTTGGCGCAGTCGATCAGGCAGTTTACTGCCTTGATGCCGGTAATGGACAGCTCATCTGGAAATATCCCACCGAAGGTGCAATTGTTTCAACACCGATGATTGTGAACGGTGTGGTGTATATTGGGTCAATGGATCACCATCTTTACGCGCTGAAAGCGTAAAGCGGCTCATCAAGGGGTTGTGGCGATTATGCCAGACGAAACACTATCTTCACCGGATGAAACGCCAACTGAACCACTCAGTTTAACTGATATTGAAGCTGAACGTCAGCGGCAACTTGGTCTAACCCCTCCTGAAGAGGATGGAACTCGTCAGATAGGGCAGGATTATCAACCAGCGTTGACGTTCCGACGCTCAGCGCAAGGTTTCGCGGCAGCCGCTCTCCGTGATATTGGGCGAGTACGCGAAATGAATCAAGATTGTGCCCTGGCAACCATCATGACCGTACCACGGGAAGGGCAAGACGTAACGGTGGGCTTATTTGTCGTCGCCGATGGAATGGGTGGACACCGCGGTGGTGAGGTTGCCAGCCGGTTGGCGGTGCAAACAGTGCTGACCAGTGTGCTTGAGCGACTGGTATTACCGGTGATCGAAGACGGGATCATTGAGGCGTTGCAGCCGTTGATGATTGAGGCAGTGCAAGAAGCAAATGCAGTGATCTGGCGGGAAGCTCAGGCTGCCGGTTCAGATATGGGCACCACCTGTACTGCTGCGCTGGTCATCGGCAACGGCTTGTACGTTGCCCATGTCGGTGACTCACGTTGTTATGTTTACGAACCGGCTGGTCTGCGTCAACTTACGACTGACCATTCAACCGTTGGACGGCTCATCGCGCTGGGTCAGCTCGATCCGGAAGAAGCTCGTGAACATCCACTGCGCAATCAGCTTTATCGTACCGTTGGTCAACAGCCTCACGTTGCTGTCGATTTTGTGTACCACCAGTTAAACAATTGTTCGCACCTGGTGCTGTGCAGCGATGGCCTGTGGAGTCTAGTCGAAGAGAAAGCTATCGAACAGGCCCTTCAGCACAGTCCCTGGCCATACGATGTCTGCCGTGAGTTAATCGCATTAGCCAACCTGGCTGGCGGTGACGATAATATTTCAGTGGTAGTCGTTTCGTTGCCGCTCGATGAGAGGTCGCTATGAGTAAGGTTGATCTACGCATCACACCGAGTCGTAGTGTACTGCCAGCCAGTCAGGAGCCACAGCTCCTCTATGCCCTCATCGAGCTATCAGCCCAAAGTGGCGCAACGAAAATGCCACGACTCCCACTCAACCTATGTCTAGTGATTGATCGCAGTTCATCAATGCGCGGCGAAAGGCTCCAACAGGTTAAGCAGGCCGCGATGCAGATTCTTGATCTGCTCGGCGATCACGAGAGCTTTGCGCTGGTCACGTTCAATGATCGGGCTGAAGTGGTGGTTCCGGCGCAACTGGCACGGGCGCGAGCTGAAATCAAGCGTCAGATTAGTGCGATTGAAGCGGCTGGTGGTACCGAAATGGCAACCGGTCTGGCGTTGGGAGTACAAGAGTTGCAGCGGGCAATGATGCCGCGCGCTATTCATCGGTTGTTGTTGCTTACCGATGGACGTACCTACGGCGATGAAGGACGTTGTGTTGAGATTGCCCGGCGTGCTCAGGCGCGGGGTATTGGGATCACCGCTCTTGGTATCGGGAGCGAGTGGAATGAAGACCTGCTCGAAACGATTGCTGCCCGTGAGAATAGTCGTACCCATTACATTACCTCAGCGGCTGAGATTACGAAAATCTTTACCGCTGAGGTCGAGCGTATGCACAACATCTTTGCTCAGGATGTTCAACTGCGGGCGACGTTACCGCCACAGGGTTTACTCCGCTCGCTTGATCGGGTGCGTCCGTACATCGGCCCACTACCCATCATTGAAGAGGCCGATTTCGCCTGGACGGCGGCCCTCGGTGATTGGCCGGAAAGTGATGCTCAGGCTCTCCTAATGGAAATTGTGGTTCCCCCCTTACCGGTTGGTCGGCACACTATGCTGCGCCTCCAACTTCGTTACCGCGTGCCGGGCAGCGAGGGTACAACGGCAAATCACGAACAGAGCCTGGTCGTAGGAGTACGCAACCCTGATGAAGTTGCATCTGAAGTCGATCCAACGGTAAAACACTGGTTAGAACGGTTAGTCGCCTACCGTCTCCAGGCTAGTGCCTGGCAGGCCGTCGAGGAAGGAAAACTCGAAGAGGCAACTCGTCGCTTGCAAATGGCCGGAACGCGCCTGTTTGAGGCTGGCGAAATCGAACTGGCGCGTACTGTTCAGGAAGAAGCGACCCGCCTGCTACGCTCTGGGCAAGCAAGTGCTGAAGGTCGTAAGCGGATCAAATATGGTACCCGTGGTTTGATCGGGCGCGAAGGACAATCATAACCTGGAGTAGACAGCACATGGTGATTTGTAGCCACTGTCAGGCTCAACAACTCGACGGGACAATCTTTTGTACAGTGTGTGGTGCCAGTTTGCTAAGCGCAAAACCTCAGCGGCAAACAACGGCTTCACTCAACCGTGCGGCTGCCGAAACCGCTCAAGCAGAGGTTGATGAAGCAACTATCTTACCCGCACCAACACCAGCGCCCGAAACAAACACGATCGCTCTGATCGTTCTGAGTTCGGGTCGGCGTATTGTCTTACCGGTTACACCTGAACTACTGATCGGGCGTAAAGACCAGCAGCGGAACTTCTTCCCTGATGTGGATTTGAGTCTTGATGGTGGATACGATGCCGGTGTTTCACGCCAACATGCCCGCATTATCTGTCGTGATGGGAGTTATCTGCTTGAAGATTTGGGCAGTTCCAACGGAACGTTCCTCAATCGTCAACGGATAGCTCCGCGTCGGCCTGTTGAGCTGCATCACGGCGATGAGATACAACTTGGGATGTTACTAGTACGGTTTGAAATGAACGGATAACGTGACCTATTTCGTTTGCGGAGGCTTCTCTATGCCGAAAACAGTTATTCTTCATCTTACCGGCGAAGATCCGCTGCTGGCCGATATTGATCAAGAGCCACAGCCTGGTGATCTCTTCATAAAGGTGACCAATATGCGCAAGCGCGACGGTAAACCGGTACCGTATCTGGCGGCCGGTGTGCAGGCCGTTATCTTTCCCTGGCACCGCATAACGTTCATCGAATTAATGCCGAGTGAAGAGGAACGCAGTCAGGTTATCGATTTCTTCCGCCAGTGAACGAACCGTGGTCATATCTACAGCCACCGGCGAGTGATCTTTTTTACCGCCGTAATGATCCCTACGACCAGCGCCTGGGCGAAATCGTTAGGCCCGGTGTTGCCGCTTATGGTGCTGCCCAGGTCGTCATCCTCGCCTGCCCGCAAGACATAGGTGTGCGTCGCAACCGTGGTCGCCCCGGTGCTGCCCAGGGACCAACTGCTATTCGGCGGTGGTTGTATCGCCTCGGTATTGCCGGTCTCACCGACACAACCATCTGCGACCTTGGCGATGTTTCAACTGAAGGTGATCTGGAAGCGATCCACGACCGGTTACGGTGCCTGGCGGCACGTATTATCGCCGATGGAAAGCTGTTGATTTCGCTGGGCGGAGGAAATGATATTAGTTTTCCCGACATGGCAGCATTGGCGTCAGTTGCGCCGTCACCAACACTGGCAATAAACATCGACACCCACTACGATGTGCGCGCCGATCAACCAGCGAATAGCGGCACACCGTACCGGCAATTGATTGAAGGTGGCTTCATTGATCCACACCGGTATTGGGTGTTTGGGGTACAACCGTTTGCCAATGTCCCTGCTTACACCGCGTATCTTCGTGAACGAGGGGCAACTATTGTCGAGTTGAGCACTGCACGTCATTACGGTGTTGCCGATACGATGCGGACAATGCTTGCAACCAGTGATGCCGCAAGTATCGGGTGGGGGTTTGATCTTGATGTTGTGCAGGCGGCAGAAGCTCCTGGAGTTAGCGCTCCTAACCCGCTGGGGATGCGCGGCGATGAACTGGTTGCCCTGGCAGCGTTAGCCGGCGCCGAACCGCGTACCCGCTTGATCGAGTTCAGTGAACTGAACCCGCAATACGACCTCGATGATCGCACGGCTCGACTAGCTGCGGTTGCAATCTGGCATGCACTGGTTGCTTTTGCTGCTCACCGTAGGTCCAGATCGGAAGCGAGTGGCAATATTACCCCTCCTGTTCAACCTTTTGGCGTCTGAAACAACACGACTCACATTCCGAACAAGAACAAGTACCTCTGGTTTGTGCCTCGCACAGACGATGCGCTATACTCGAGCCGGAAAGCGAGATGTAATCATGCAATCAAGAGCAGCCGCAACCTACCAACGCGCCTTCCAGTTCATTGTTTTGATGGGTATTGTCAGCCTGCTGGCCGATATGGTCTACGAAGGGGGGCGTAGCCTGAGTGGACAATACCTTGCCTTATTGGGTGCCAGTGGCGCAATTGTAGGACTGACTGCCGGTATTGGTGAGCTGATCGGTTATGGTCTGCGAGTGGTCTTTGGTTACCTGAGTGATCGCACTCGTCGCTACTGGCTCCTCACAATTCTCGGCTACGGTATGACCATTATCGCGGTGCCGCTTCTGGCGTTAACCAATAACTGGCCCCTGGCCGTTGGTCTCTTGATGGTTGAACGCCTGAGTAAAGCATTGCGCAGTCCTGCCAAAGATACACTTGTCTCATACGCCGCCGAGCGCGTTGGTGCAGGAAAAGGATTTGGTCTGCACGAAGTGCTCGACCAAGTTGGCGCTATTGCTGCTCCTCTGATGTTGACCGGTGTGCTGGCGTTTAGCAATAGTTTTCAACTGGCGTTTGGGCTTCTGATCATTCCAGGGGTGCTCTGCATGGCCGTTCTCCTCATGGCGAGGAAGCAGTTTCCCCAACCGGCTGACCTGATCGGCAAAACACCGACGCTGTCAACCACCGGTTTTTCGCGCCAGTTCTGGCTCTATATGGTAGGTGTGGCCCTCTTCGCTGCGGCCAGTGTTGATTTTGCGCTTACTGCATACCATCTTCAGCAACAACATATTCTTGCGTCAGCCGCTATTCCAGCGCTCTACGCATTAGCAATGACAGTTGATGCAGTGGCTGCATTCGGTTTTGGTCTCCTCTACGACCGTATTGGTCTCTACGCGCTGGTTGGGATTACGGCACTGGCTGCGCTGAGCACACCCCTCCTCTTCAGTGATGGTTTTCTGATGGTCATCATTGGGATTGTGATCTGGGGTGGAGTCTTGGGGGCGCAAGAGTCGATCTTACGCGCCGCAGTGACGCGGTTTGCCCCACTGGATCAACGCGGCGCAGCGTATGGTCTGTTTAATGCCGGTTTCGGCATAAGCTGGTTTGTTGGTAGTGCATGTTTCGGTTTGCTGTATGATATATCACGACCGGCATTGATTGGCGTTTCCGTG
>JAGHYT010000026.1:0-37699 GCA_017743535.1 Chloroflexus sp. | reverse complement strand
TCCAGTTGGGCAATCTCTTCGGGCGAGAGCCCAAGGTCTTCCAGCGAGAAGGGCTGCAAAGCGGGTTCGGCCGGTGTGGCTGGTGTTCCGGATACATCCAACCCAATCTCATCAAGTGTCAATCCGGTCGGCGTAGGCGTTGAAAGGAGCGAATCCAGAAATGTATCACTGTCAGCCGACGCCGATGGTGGTGGTTCGGCGACACTGGTTGCTACTGTTGGTGAGAAAAGCAACATCGCCAGCAAATCATCATCCGAAGCAGCCGAGGCAGCTACCGGTGCAGATTGTACTGTAGGTGTTAACCAACTAGCTTCGGCGAAGAAATCATCAGGAGCCGGTGTTGTCGCCGGTACTGGTGCTGCTGCTGCGGAACGTCGCGCTTGCCATTCGGCCTCGTTCCATTCTGGCAGTGAAACATCAGGAATTGGAATTCCGGATGGCAGCGGATCGAACAACATCCGTGCGACGGTCTGATATGGATCGAGGCGCTGGGCGATTCGCCAGTACTCAATCCCGTGCGGATCACCATTGTTCAGCAGAATAGCGCCAAGGATCAGGTTGGCTTTGAGGAGAAGGGGATGTTGCATCAACACCTGTTGACAGACAGCAACTGCTTCATCAAGCTGATCGTTGCGCCAGAGTGCTTCGATCAAGCCAACCCATGCATCAAGGCGGTTGGGATGTTCGTCCACAACATTGCGAAACTCGAGGATGGCCTGTGGTAACATCTGACCACGCGCATACAGTCGGGCCAATCCAGAACGGCTGAGACGAAGCGCAGCGTGTTCACTCCCCCAAGCTTCCGTATAGAGGCGTACCAATTGCGCACGCAATTCAGGCATATCGGGACGGATCTCAAGGGCCTGCTCGAATTCGGTGATGGCCTTATCAAGCCGACCTTGCCACTCGTATGCCATGCCCAGCCCTACATGGGCCGGAATATTCTCTGGGTCGGCTTGCAGGACTTGTTCAAAAGTGGCTACTGCTGCCGGTAGATCACGCTGCGCCAGATACGCTTCGCCGAGGAGTCGTTGCGCTTCAAGGTTATCTGGATGATATTCAAGAATATGCTGGATCAAGCCAATTGCCTGCTCGATCTGGTTCGCCTCGAGGAAAGTTCTGGCTTGTGTATAGGCGTCTTGCAGGCTGATGGTCGCCATCCCGGATCCTCCCACATTGTGATGTTGGCGCCGCCAGAAATGAACTCGTGCGTTGAGGGAACGCTATAGCAGCGCGAGTAGAATTCGCCACATGATAGCAGTATAGCGCCGGATCATGGTAGGTGTCAAGATGGTAACAGCCAAAATCGGCATTTTACCAACATTATATGCAAAAAAATCATTTACTGCTCTGGGACAAAAACAAAGACCGGCGAGGGTGACTCACCAGTCTTCGTGTGGTCGGGGCGACTGGATTTGAACCAGCGACCTCCTGAACCCCATTCAGGTGCGCTACCGGTCTGCGCTACGCCCCGGATGTGCCCTGATTATAGCGCGACTGCGGCGAAGAGTCAAACTTCACGCCAGATGAGCGAAGCAAAGAAACCAAGCGCAGCGCCGAAAGGCAACGCTGCAATACCCCATATCACCACAGCAGGAAAGATTACTCCTAGCCATTGCTGCCAACTGGCTTCCGGTGATAATCGACCGGTGAAGAAGCCGATGACCACCGTGAACAGCCCTCCCAGGAAAACGGCCAGCAGGGCCAGGATGAGAGCACCGTTGATTGCCCAGCGAATACGTCGTGAAGGTGATGGATCCATACCTGTGTGACTGAGTAGTTCTCGTTCATGTGATCCGAATATCGTGCCGGCATGGTACTCGGAAGCGTTTGTGTTGTCAATGATATTTTTAATTCTTGAGTTCTTGATCAAGTATATTGAAGATTTTTTATGCAGGCACAACAATGTGGTCTATGCCGCCAGGCGATGATAAAGGGAAGAAACGACGTGCGTCGCTCTTCCCTTTCTGACAGGAAAAGGTAATGTCTTTGGCCGTTCTGTGTCTATCGCACGAGTACTGTACGTGATCGAGCCAGGGTTTCAGCGGAAGACACTCAGTGCCATGTAGAATGATACACACCAGTTAGGGGCATCAACGATCTGGCTGATACGTAAGTCACCTGCCAGGCTGCATAGCACGTAAGCATCTTCACGGCTGAGGCGATAATTATCGGTTAACCATTCAATCATATCGCGTACAGCATTTCGAGCGTTCTCCATCAGGTCGGGACCAATCGCCGTAGTGACATAATACCCTCGTGCATCGTATGCCGGCTGAATTGGCCCAGGTGGCGTGTAAAAATGATAGCGCCACGGCTTTAATGAGCGACCCTTAATGACATTGAAACGCAGTGAAAATTGCATCGGACATTCGATGCCGGTTACACACACTTCACCATCGCCTTGTGCGGCGTGGCAGTCACCGGCTGAAAAGAGTGCACCTGGCACAAATACTGGCAGATAGAGCTTAGCACCGACATTAAGATGGCGAGTGTCAATGTTGCCACCACCTTTACCGGTTGGTAAGACATCAAATGCACCAGGTTCGTCTAGTGCTACACCCATCGTGCCGCAAAATGGCTGTAGCGGAATGTGAATGTCATCACGGAGTGGAGCTGTTTGTCCATTGCTCAGGTCGAAATGGCGAATGTATGGGGTGGTGAAATCCTGAGCGAGTAACCCTAAACCGGGAATAATTCCCGTCCAACCCCAATCAAGCGGTTGTAACCGGAGGATCTCAACCTCGAGAATATCGCCCGGCATAGCGTCTTTCACGAAGATAGGTCCGGCCAATGGGTAAAGCTGTCCGAAGTCGAGATTCAGCAAAACGCTGGCGTCACAACCCGGTGTGACCTGATTGTTCGTTACTTCAGCCGTCTCACAGTGAACAATGTCGCCAGCGGCGATCTCGATAGCAGGAGGTAGGCTGTTATCCCACTTGTGATGCACTTTACCTTTTTCCAGCACATGTTCCATAATTTAGGTCTCCTCACCGTTTCATAACGGACAGCCTCACCCAATAACCATACACGTAATAGTTCGCTTGATCCCACTTATCGCGTGAATCTCACTCATAACCAGACGACCGATCTGTCGTGGATCGGGGGTTTGCAACGTGGCCACGATGTCGTAGGGACCGGTCACCGCATCGACTGCAATGAGACCCTCGATTGCGCGGAGGGCGTTCAACACCTCACCGATTTTGCCCGACTCGGCTTCAATCAAGACATACGCTCGTGCTTCCATCGTCTGCTCCTCTCTCATCACGGTCGTTCACTTGCACTCAGCAGCTCACGAATGAATGCTGCCGCACCACTCACTCGTTCGTTTGGTGCCAATCGTTCCAGCCGATCAATAAGCGCACTCCCAACGATGGCACCATCGGCAATGCGGGCCACTTCGGCAACGTGTGCCGGCTGACTGATACCGAAGCCAACTACTAAAGGTAGATCAGTGTATGCACGCACACTGCGGATAAGATCGGCCAGGTTCTGCGCGAGCATCTGTCGTGCACCGGTAACACCGGTGAGGGAAACAATGTAGAGAAAACCACTGGCTTGGGCAGCAATTTGGGCAATACGATCCGGTGGGGTGGTTGGGGCAACAAACATGATCAAATCGAGCTGATGTGCTGCTGCGATCTGACGAAGGTCGGAGGCTTCTTCAAGCGGTAGATCGGGGATGATCCAGCCATCGCCGCCGGCTGCTGCCAGATCAGCGCAGGCCCGTTCAAGACCATAACGCAGCAGGGGATTGTAATACCCCATCAAAAGCAGTGGCGCCTTGACCTGGCGGGCGCGTAGGTCGGCCACGGTTGCAATGCAGTCGGCAATGGTGATCCCATTCTCCAGAGCGCGCTGCGTTGCCCGCTGAATAGTTGTGCCATCGGCCAGAGGATCGGAGAAGGGAACGCCTAACTCAAACAGACTGGCTCCGGCTGCTTCCAGCGCCGGTACCAGTTCAAGCGTGCTGGTGCGTTCGGGAAAGCCAACGGTCAGGTATGGCATAAGGGCAATCCGCCCTGCTGTACGGAGTCTGGCAAATGTTTCGGCTATGCGGCTCATAGAATGTTCTACCAGTAGCTGAGGATGATCGCTGTATCTGACATCATACCACAGGTTTTGATACTTCCTAATCATTTATATTGCGACAGAGCGTGTTATAATACGACACAACACCGCCACTCTAGCACAAGGAGCTGCAAGATGGCAATGGCAGATACGTTGCTACGTCCGGTTCGTCAGGTGCAACACTGGCTGGCTGCCCGTCCTCGTTTGCGGATGTGGTTACGTGTGTTTCGCCTCAGTCTTTTTCAGTTTGGGATGGGTCTCTCGCTGGCACCGTTGACCGGTACGCTCAATCGGGTGCTGATCAACGAGCTGGGGATTGCTGCATTTCTCGTCGGTTCGTTGCTCGCGCTTCACTACTTTATCTCGCCCGCCCGTGCGATTTTTGGCTTTAAGTCAGATGTTCATCGGGCTGCCGGTCGCTGGCGTACTCCGTATCTGGTTCTTGGTGCTATGCTGACCTACGGTGGGTTGGCTACGGCGCCCTTCTCGCTCATTCTGCTGAGTGGTGAGGGCTATTTGCCCTTCCCTCTGGCTGTAATTGTCTGTTTCGGTATCTTTTTTGCCTATGGGTTAGGGGTGAATATTGCCGAGACTATCTATCTCGCGATTGTGAGTGATGTGACGCCACCACAAGAACGAGGACGTGTACTGAGTCTCCTCTGGGTCGCTCTGGTTTTGGGTAATATTTTTGGCTCGCTGTTGATCGGGGAGCTGCTGATC
The DNA here is from genome assembly GCA_017743535.1 of Chloroflexus sp. Lineage (GTDB taxonomy): Bacteria > Chloroflexota > Chloroflexia > Chloroflexales > Chloroflexaceae > Chloroflexus. The sequence continues at coordinate 32,908 of JAGHYT010000026.1, read as the reverse complement.
AACTACAGCCATACCCGTTTGATTCAGGTGATGCAAGGTTCAGCACTAGCCTTCGTGTTCCTGACCTTCCTATCAATGCTTGATCAGGAGCGGTTGAAACCCAACGGCGAGCTGGTTGATTTCACGCCAGTACGTGTACGCGAAACGTTGGGCGAGTCACTCCGCATGTTGGCCGCACAGCGACCGCTACGTAACCTCTTCATTGTGCTGGCGCTGGCAACGACCGGTTTTGCGGTGCACGATGTGTTGCTCGAACCTTACGGTGGGCAGGTGTTGGGGATGAGTGTCGCCGAAACGACCCGCCTGACCGCAGTTTGGGGCGCTGGTATGCTAGCAGCGATTGTGTTAACCGGTTGGTTGATCTGGCGCGGACATCCGGCATTGCGTATGCTTGGCGGCGCTTCGTTATTGGGTGTTGCCGGATTTTCTACGATCAGTCTTGCCAACTCGCCTGATCTCGTTGGTCAATTTCTGGCAGGCGTTGCCCTGATCGGTATGGGACGCGGTATGCTGATTGTCGGTGGTCTGGCGCTGGTGATGGGGTTATGCGACCGGACGCATGCCGGTCTCTTCCTGGCCCTCTGGGGCATTACTCAGGCGCTGTCGCAGGGGGTTGGAACAATTGCCGCCGGTCTGGCGCGTGATGTGATCGGACGGCTTAGCGGTGAGGTTGCCAGTGGTTATATCGCCGTCTATGTGAGTGCGCTGCTGTTGATCGCAACCGCTGGTGTACTGCTGTTGATCCTCAGTCTGCGCGGTCAGCTCCGTGCTGAGCAGGTGCGTTCACCGTGGAGTAGCTTAGAGCAGGTGAATGCCGATCAAATTATCTTCTAATGACCGTCATCGTGCTGGTGGGCCTATCCGAATAATCGTCTCATAGTACGGCGGATGAAACCTGCTAGATGTACGGGCGCAGCGGCGCTGCGCCCCAACCGATCTGCCGCCGCAACAGGAGATGTCAGATAGGTGCTCCGTAACCGTCGTCATGGATACCTATGGGGCAAGGCACCGCCGATCCCCTCCTCGCCACCGTGTCCTGGCATCATGACTTGTATGATCGTTGGGTGGGTTGCCCCACCCATTCGCCTGCCGTATCTGCGTGCTCTTTCTGAAGGCGTACTCAATCGCGGTTATTTCGCCAGAGCAGGATAGCTCCGATCAGGATAAGTACCAGTGGCCAGGCCCAGGCTGCCCGATTGAAGATTAGCTCTAGAAGGGTGAAACCACTCTCACCGACCAGCACTAGCGAGCCGATGACAGCCATCACACCGCCAGGGATGAAGGGCCACCAGATGCGTTGATTGGCAAAGAGGGCGCTCAGGATCGGGATCGAAACCCATCCAATTGCAAACGAGAGCAGAAATACACCACCTTCGATCTCTTCAGCAAGAGGTAGCGTCTCTACTAGAGCTGCGCCCAGGCCAATACCGCCGAGAATGCCTGCCGGAATGAACCAACCACTTTCGTGCATGCGAATACCGACACCGGCGAAGATGATGGCCAGAATTGGCAGAACCAGTAGACCGCTGTTCACGATGTAGCTCAGGAGGAGAACAATACCGATGGCGATCAAGATCATTCCTGCGATGGTGCGATTGTTTCTTGGGAGAACGGTGGTTTCGGTTTCCATTATTAGCCTCACTTTCTAGTGTGCTTTTATTCTGCCACCAGTATAAAATGGTTAGAAGCTGATCGTTAGTGCCGAAGGTCAGGTATTGGTCATAGATTGACGGATGACCTTCGACATATTGCTTCATAGTACGGTCGTGCGTGCAGAAGAGCGCAGCATCCTGTCCCAGGATAATGTACGTCCCATGCCATTTTTGGGGCGCCAATCATGCCCATCGCCGCGTTGGTAGTGGCGGGTTCCACGCTCGCTTGCGGGAGGATGCGTCAGCCGATGGATTTCAGCTACACGCTGTGCGATGCAGGCCGGAGGACCGCGCTCTCAGGGGAAGGACTCTTATTGGGCTGGAGACTGGCGCTCTCAGAGAGACTTTGTGGGTAGAGATCATCGTGAAGAGAATGTGACCGAAAGTGAAGAACCCTGAGCAAACATTAGAGCAAGGTAAGGAAGCCAACCACAGAACCCATCTCGCGCTCCTCCTCTCCGCTCCCTCGGTGGGAAAAGTGAGGGGGTTAATACCTGCCTGGGGGCTTTGATGACGGAACGCTTACTCACATACACTCTTTCGGTAGCAGTGTTAACTCTCATTCCCGGCGCTGACACAATGTTGACCCTGCGCAATGCGTTGGCTCGTGGTCGTCTGGCGGGGATTGCCACTGCTTTTGGGATCGGGAGTGGCCTGTTTGTTCAGGCGACGCTCTCTGGATTGGGACTGGCTGCAATTGTTGTCAGATCTGCACAGCTATATCACACCATTAAGCTAGCCGGCGCTTGCTATCTGGCCGGTTTGGGTATCTGGACGATACTCACAACATGGCGTCAACATTCGCCGATCAAACACGATCGTGTGGTGGGGCAGGAACGTCATGCGTTTGCTGAAGGATTACTGAGTAATGTGCTGAATCCCAAAGTAGCAGTCTTTTATCTGGCGTTTCTGCCTCAATTTATCTCTCCCGACGATCCGGTATTGCTGACCGCACTTGCGCTCACGACCATTCATTTCGCCTTCAGCGTCATCTGGTTCTCGATCCTTACCATTTTGGTAAGTAGTGTTAGTTCCTGGCTGCGCCGCAATGAAGTACGTCGCCGACTGAACTACGTGACCGGTACAGTGCTGACCGTGCTGGGTATTCGGCTGGCGGTAGAGGGATAAATGCTACTAGCGGGTGATTTCGTACATCAAAATACCTGCCGCAACGGCCAGATTGAGCGAATCGCTCCGTCCACGCATAGGGATACGCACAACTAAATCGCAGTCTGCCAGTTGTTCATCGCTCAGTCCGTGGCGCTCGCTGCCCAACACGAGCACCAGTGGTCGTGAATAGTGTGCTGTACGGTAATCACAGGCACCACGATCAGAGCTGCCAACCAGGGCGATCTGCTGTTGCCGACACCAGGCCAGTAGATCATTCCAGGTGGTACGTACTATATGCTGGCTGAACAGAGCGCCCATACTGGCGCGCACGGCTGCTGGATCGAACGGGTCAGTTGTTGTTCCAACCAGGATGACCCCACTGAACCCTGCACCATCAGCAGTACGGAGGATAGTGCCCAGATTGCCCGGATCGGCAACCTCAACCAGGGCGACCCAACCCACAGCCGCTGGTGGTAGTTCACTCAAGGTCGTGTATCGAATATATCCTACCGCCGCCAGCCCCTGGGGATGCTCTTTTTCGGTCAGACTGGTAAAAACAGCGGCGCTGACGGTCAGAATTTTACCACCTTCAGCGGCGTAAGTGGTGATCACATCGTGGGCGAAAGCACTGCTGAGCAGATCAGGGGCCACGATCAACATTTCTAGCGGTGCGCCACACTGAATCGCTTCAGCCACCGGTCGAATGCCCTCGATCAGGTACCGTCCCTGTTCGTCACGCGCTTTACGTTGCTTTAGGGCTCGTAGTGCTTTGATCGTCGGGTTGGCGAGACTGGTGATGATCATACCGGTAATACCTTACCAGGATTCAAACGCTCTTCTGGATCGAAGCTTCGTTTGATCGCACGTTGTACGGCAATCTGCCTCTCACCCAGTGCTTGCAGCATGAACGGTCGTTTGAGCGTGCCGATTCCGTGTTCACCCGACAATGTACCACCAACTTCCAGCGCCGCAGTGAAAACGGCTTCTGCACAAGGCCATACCCGTGCGACCTCAGCCGGATTCCGGGCATCGAAGAGAATATTCGGATGTAGATTTCCATCTCCGGCGTGACCAAATACGACTATTGGCAAATGGTACTCGGCACTTACACGCTTGATACGGCTGACGCATTCGGCTATCCGGCTAACCGGTACGCTAATATCTTCGCCTAACCGGTTCGGGCGGATACGACCAAGGGCCGGTGAAATGACCCGCCGCGCCTGCCAGAGGTTCGCCTCGTCGGTTGCATTTTGGGCTACAACCACCCGTTGGGCGCCGCCAGCTCTGGCTAAATCGGCTAATGCTGCTGCTTCATACTCAACCATCTCTGGTTCGCCATCGACCAGCATCAGCAGCATCGCACCGGCATCACGTGGTAGTCCAATGTGTAAAAAGGCTTCAACTGCGGCAATTGTGGTGTCATCCATCAGTTCGAGACTGGCCGGGATAATGCCTGAAGCCATGATCCGCTCAACAGTTGCACAGGCAGCAACAAGATCGGTAAAAATGGCCATTGTTGTACGGCGAGCGCGGGGAAGCGGAATGAGCCGTAACGTAGCTTCGGTAATGACGGCCAGCGTGCCTTCGGAACCGACCAGCAGTTGCGCCAACCCGTTATGTTCACCCTGTCCGATCAGACCATCGCCATAGCGAACAACAGTACCATCCGCCAGGACGGCTGTTAGTCTCAACACATAGTCAGCGGTGACCCCATACTTCAGGCAGCGCGGGCCACCCGCGTTACAGGCAATATTGCCACCAATGGTTGAAGCCGTTTGACTGCTAGGGTCTGGTGGGTAAAAGAGACCGACCCGTTCAGCAGCATGCTGCAATTCGGCGGTAATCACCCCTGCTCCCACATGAGCGATCCGTTGTTCGCGGTCAATCGTGAGATGTTCTAGCCGATTAAGACCGATCACCAGGCTGCCTGGTGTAGGTACTGCGCCACCGGCCAGACCACTGCCAGCGCCGCGACTGACGACCGGCAACCGATGAGCGGCTGCAATCTGCATCAGTGCGGCAACTTCTGCGGTATTGGCCGGTAAGGCTACAGCATAGGGGAGGGCCTCGGCTTGGGCATTCGAGGCATCCTGACAGTAAACGGCCAGGTGATCGGGGTGGGTAAGCAGATAACGGCTACCGACCACCCGTCTGAGGTCGGCTATCAGTTCGTTTGCCGTAGCTCTACCGACAGTGGCAAGAGCTGGATACACCGGTTGGGGTGGTGGCCCAAACTCCGAGCACGGCTGCCCTCCAACTGCAACAGCCTGCGCCTTAAGTCGGGCATAGGTCTTGGAGTCGGCTAAAGGCGAGAGATGCAGACACCCCACACCGACATCGCCCCAGATTACTGTATCAGCGCCGACAAGACGTTGGCAGAACGTCAGAAAATCGGTTAATGCTCGTCGCGGTAGGGTAACATCGAGCCGTTGATCTGGTGTAAGCGCACAGTGTTGCTGCGCGAGCTGCTCCCAATGACGCCAACCATCAATAGGAGATGTTGCGATCAGACGATAACGAGCGGCTAGCGCTGCCACCTGCTGCGTCTGACGCTCAACCACTGCCGGAAAGCCAGCTATTTCAATTAGGAGGAATCCCTGTGCATCGAATGCCAGAGCGCGAAGTGCTACATTGGCCGCCATCAGATCATCAGCCAGCATCAACAATGACTCAATCGGCCCTTCGACAAGCTGCAATGCGGTAGCCGCCGGTAATGGACGAAGATTAAAGGTCAACTCGCGAAGTTCACCTAGTTGTACTCCCTGCCCGGCCAGTGCGCGATGGAGGTTATACCCGGTGGCCCGCTTGAGTGTCGGTCCCCCGATAGCTAGCGGTCCATCAGCCGTGTTCAACGTAGCTGCCCGTACATACCGACCAATTGGGCCACTCTGCAAGCGATAACGACCACCGCTATTGCAAGCGACCAATTCAGCTAATGTAACTTCTGCCCGCAACGGGATAATCGGCAGACAGAGACCGTAGGTAGACAGAACGTCGTTGAAGGCAGTTACCGTGGCAGTTGCCGGAGCACTGGCCAGCAATGCACCAGCATTGACTGTAAACATTGATGAAGTGGTTGTCATACCTTTTGTGATGAAGCCCTTAACTCATTCTAAGTTGGCGGCACATAATCGACCACCAACGCAATCGCCGCTGCGATCTCATCCATTTTCGTTGCCGGTGCTCGGCCAACAAGCTTTTGAAAACAGTGTACATCGATACTATACAATTGGAGCACATCCACGGCATGGGGAGCACTCAATTGAGTGGGCCAGGTACTGTCGAGGCGTTGCATCCACACCAGATCGTTAAAGCGGTCCTCCCATGGACGTAAGCGAGCTACCAGACGAACCGGCAATCGTTCAAAGGCATTCGCACTAACGACGAGTACCAGGGTCTGGGTGCGGTCGCCGAGATCGACATACCAGATCTCACCACGACGAGGGACATTAGCTGTACTCACTCGTGATAACCTCGCGGGCTGGAGTAGCGGTCACCTGATAGAGATCACGGGCCGTTTCGGCCTGAGCAGCAAGGATGGCGTGGCGTTCGGGTAGTGGCTGGTGCAGCAACTGCTGACACCGACCCATCTCTGGTTGGTCAACCGGAATAGTGGTCGCACCACTCAGCAGTCGCTGTGCTTCAGCCGGATCGATTAGCTCTTCGGCCAGTGCACGAAGGACTGCGCGGCGTAACCAGATCGGTTCTTCCAGAGGAAGAGGTTCCGGCTCTTGCGTTCGCCAGCCACGTTCACTCAATTCAATCATCAACGAGCGGTACAGACGTTGACTGATAATCTCCAGGGTCAGCATCCGGTAAAGCAATGCCTGGATACTCATCCCGAAATGGTGTTTCAGCAATATCAATTCATCCAAGTGTATATGATACCGGCGAGCACCGATGAAGGTGCGTAAGTCGCTCGCCGGTGCGAGCAGCGCCGCTGCGAAGCGGAAGGCAGCTTTTTCTTCATCAAGATCGCCTTGCAGTTGCAACACCAGATGCCCCAACTCGTGAGCCAGATTCATGCGCCAACGGGCGCCATCTGCGGTACGGCGGGCAATCACCGCTGCTACGACTGGTGTATCGTGTTCGTCGCGTACAACCGCAGCGACACCATCGAAGCCGTCAACGGTATCAAGTGCGATCACGTGCAAACCGTGATCTTCCAACACATCAGTCAGATTGGCGATAGGCGCGCTCCCTAAATCCCAACGGACGCGCAGCTCATTCGCTGCCGTTTCCGCATCAGCTAGATCGGCCACTGGATAGTGATGAAGTGACACATTCAGATAAGATACGTCGCCAATGAGGCGTTGAAGCCGCAATCGCTCACGCAGTACCTCATCAACCAGAGCTGCGATCTGGTCATGCTGGCGCTTTCGTAGCGATGCACGTTTCCGATAGGCGATCAGCTCAATCTGTACCTCTTGACCGTTGAGCAGATCGGTCGGACGCACACCGAGCGCCTGTGCGAGGTGCTGTAACACCGTTGGCGACGGTGTTGCCTGCCCATGTTCGTATTTCGAGATCGCCTGACGGGTAACAATGTTGTTGGTGGCTTGAGCCAGGTCGCTGAGGGTCATACCACGCGCCAGTCGCAACTGGCGGAGCCGTTGGTGATTCATAATTCCCCCTTTCAGTTGACAATTATCGTTGATCGTGACCGGTTTGTCAACCGGTATTAACCTGGTTTTGGGGCAGCATGTTCAGTGTTTAGTCGTGTTTGCTAATGAATATCTTGTACACCCCTCAAGACCCACCCTGACCTGCGCCGTTTGCCTGGGAACGTGGGCCTCCGGCCTGCATCCTGCACGGTCGCCTGGGAACGCGGGCCTCCGGCCTGCATCTTGCGATACCTAGCAGGGAACCCATCGGTGGGCGCATCAGCACACCATAACCCCCTTCGGCCCCTGCCTATTTTTCCGTTTTCTTTTCTCCTGCCGGGCAGAGAAAATGTTGAAAGCTGCTAAACCGGGTACCAAATTCCACGAGACTCTATTGACAAACGTCGTTTCTTCCGGTATATTGTACAAAAGTACAATAATGAACAAATTTATCACTTCGCCGTATCCCCTGTAATCCATCAAGGAGGAGTCAATGAAGACGAGGCGTTCTTTGTCGGTTTTTCTCCACCTGTTCGTGTTGGTAGCATTGACGCTAGTTGGTTGTGCCGCACCGCCTGAAACCTCAACAGTCCCAACCCAGCAGACTCAACCAGCTTCAGCCACTGCTGCTCCGACAACACAAGATGGTATTCCACTGGCTTTTGCCGATCCGAACAAGAAGGTACGCATCGCGTTGGTACGCGAGGTTGGGGAGGGGTCGTTCTTCGAGCGGTATCTGGCCGGGGCGCAATCGATGGCGAACGAGCTGGGAGTAGAACTGCTCGAGGCAACGGCGCGTGGTGATATGGCGAAGATGGTGACGGCGATGGAGAACTTTATCCAGCAAGGGGTGGATGCCATCATCGTCGACCACGGACGACCCGATCCGTTGCTGCCCAAGATTGAAGAGGCCTTGGCGAAAGGGATCAAGGTGGTGTCCTTTGACTTAGTGGTCGATAACCCGCAAGTGCCGGAAATCGAGCAGGACGATATGCTGATCGGCTTCCTGCTGGCAAAGAAGGTTGTCACCGACCACGCCGGGCAGGCGGATGTGGTGTATGTGAACGTTGGTGGCTTTGCGCCCCTCGACAAGCGTGACCGCATCTGGCAGGACTTCAAATGGCGCTATCCGGGGTTGAAGGAAGTGACGCGGATTGGGGCTGTTACCGACAACACTGCCGCCGACACGCAGACGCGGATGGAAGCGACGATGAAGGAATACCCGAATGCGAACGTCGTTGTCGCGATGTGGGACGAGTTTGCCAAAGGGGCCGTGCGGGCGATCACGCAAGCAGGACGAGGGAAAGATTATCGGGTCTACTCAGTTGACATCACTAATGAGGATATCCAACTGATGATCGCCCCGGACAGTCCGTGGGTGGCAACAGTCGCTACCGATTCGTACAGTGTGGGTCGGTTGGCGGTACGGACGGCGGCGGCCTTGGTGGCGGGGGAAAAGGTCGACAAGTACCTACTGGTACAGCCGCAGTTGATCACACGTGATTTCTTGCTGGCAAACAAGATTACCAATATGGACGAGCTCATCCAGGCAATGCCGGCAATGGGTGAGTCGCCGCTTAACTGGTTCCCGTGGATGGAAAAGGTACTGGCCCGGAATGGCTATTCTATGCCACAAATCGCGGTCGGTGCTGGCGCAGAGATGAGTTCTCAACCAATTTGTCAGGTCAAGAGTGATCAGATTCCGAGTGTTTTCACGAACAAGAAGGTACGCATCGCGCTGGTACGCGAGGTTGGGGAGGGGTCGTTCTTCGAGCGGTATCTGGCCGGGGCGCAATCGATGGCGAACGAGCTGGGAGTAGAACTGCTCGAGGCAACGGCGCGTGGTGATATGGCGAAGATGGTGACGGCGATGGAGAACTTTATCCAGCAAGGGGTGGATGCCATCATCGTCGACCACGGACGACCCGATCCGTTGCTGCCCAAGATTGAAGAGGCCTTGGCGAAAGGGATCAAGGTGGTGTCCTTTGACTTAGTGGTCGATAACCCGCAAGTGCCGGAAATCGAGCAGGACGATATGCTGATCGGCTTCCTGCTGGCAAAGAAGGTTGTCACCGACCACGCCGGGCAGGCGGATGTGGTGTATGTGAACGTTGGTGGCTTTGCGCCCCTCGACAAGCGTGACCGCATCTGGCAGGACTTCAAATGGCGCTATCCGGGGTTGAAGGAAGTGACGCGGATTGGGGCTGTTACCGACAACACTGCCGCCGACACGCAGACGCGGATGGAAGCGACGATGAAGGAATACCCGAATGCGAACGTCGTTGTCGCGATGTGGGACGAGTTTGCCAAAGGGGCCGTGCGGGCGATCACGCAAGCAGGACGAGGGAAAGATTATCGGGTCTACTCAGTTGACATCACTAATGAGGATATCCAACTGATGATCGCCCCGGACAGTCCGTGGGTGGCAACAGTCGCTACCGATTCGTACAGTGTGGGTCGGTTGGCGGTACGGACGGCGGCGGCCTTGGTGGCGGGGGAAAAGGTCGACAAGTACCTACTGGTACAGCCGCAGTTGATCACACGTGATTTCTTGCTGGCAAACAAGATTACCAATATGGACGAGCTCATCCAGGCAATGCCGGCAATGGGTGAGTCGCCGCTTAACTGGTTCCCGTGGATGTGTACGCTGGCAGGTAGGTAAGTAGTTAGGCTATGGTTGGTGTGGTGTGGGGAGTATCCCCACGCCACGTAGATGACCCGGTAAGGAGCACTTGAGGAGTATAGTGATGGCTGTTCTAAAAGCGTCTGGTTTAGGCAAAGTTTTTCCTGGGGTTGTAGCGTTGGATGGTGTCGATTTAGAGCTTCGTGGTGGATGCGTTCACGCTTTGATAGGTGCAAATGGTGCTGGTAAAAGTACATTGATTAAAATTCTGACCGGTTACTATTCCTCCTATGAGGGAAAAATTGAACTAAATGGACAGGTAATCTCGATACATAAACCAGCAGATGCATTTCGATATGGTATTGAGGTTGTTCACCAGGAAGTTGATACAACTCTTATTCCGTATTTAAGTGTTGCCGAGAACCTGCTGATTGAGAAACTTGCTACCCCTGAAGAAGGTTTCTTTGTACGTAAAAAAAGATTGCATGATGAGGCCAGACAGATTTTACAAAAGCTACAACTTGATATCGATGTAGACAAACCGGTCGCGGATCTCTCATTACCGCAAAAACAACTGTTGGTTATCGCACGGGCTATGTCACGCAATGCTTCATTTTTAATTCTAGATGAACCCACTGCTGCACTGAGCGTAAGTGATGTAGAGCATTTATTCACCATTATACGTAAGCTGAAACAGGGAGGAGTATCATTTCTATATGTCTCCCACCGATTAGCAGAAATTCAAGAAATTGCTGACGACATCACTATTCTTCGTGGCGGAAAGAAAGTGGCTCACTTCAATCGAGAAACCTTTGAGATGTCTAAAGCAGTAGAAGCCATGTTAGGTACCCGACCTGGAGATCTCTTTCCGACTCGTATTCCGACCCAAGAGCGTGAGTTAGTACTAGAAGTGCGGAATATACGATGGGGACAGCGGCTGAAAAATATCAGCATTCAGGCGTTTCGCGGCGAGATTCTTGGCATAACTGGATTGACAGGGGCAGGGAAAACTGAGTTGTTAAACATTCTCGCCGGTAGTGAAAAGGCCGATCATGGTGACATCATTCTCGATGGAAAAGTTGTACACTTTCGACAACCAAAGGATGCTATTCGCAACGGTATTTTTCTGATCCCTGAAGACCGTCGTCATCGTGGATTGTGGATTGAATATTCTGTTCGTACTAATATCACATTACCCTTCATCCGTGATTTCAGCTATCTAGGTTTTGTTCTACCTTTCAAAGAAATACCGCATGTTCGGCACATAATTAACCGTCTCAAGCTCGTACCTCCTGATCCTGGAATGGCTGTAAAGAATCTTAGTGGCGGTAATCAGCAAAAAGTGGTCATTGGTAAGTGGCTTTTGCAGAGAGCGCGTGTGATGCTCTTCGATGAAGCCACTCAAGGGATTGATATTGGTGCAAAGCAAGAAGTATATGCACTCGCTCGTGAACTTTCACGCACATCCGCTGTCATCTTTGCTTCTTCTGATGTTGATGAAGTTCTTAGTTTGGCAGATCGCGTGCTCGTGATGCGTGATGGTCAAATTGTTGGTGAGTTTGATACTCGACTTGTTGATCGTCAACAAGTCATGGAGTTAGCAATTAGTGCTGTCCATACGAAGACAGCTCATAGCATGGCTTAGTGAGGAGTAGAAAATTATGACATCGGATAAAACTCCTACCGCTTCAAAACAAGTAGGTATTGCGGAAGCAAAACCACTCAATATTCATGTAGGATCGATTCTTTCCCGCTTTTTCCTACGTTATGGGCTCATTCTTACCTTGATTCTGGTTTCGCTGTTCTTCTCAATTCGTACCCAGGCCTTCGCTTCGGTTGACAATCTGCTCGATATTCTGCGTGCAGTCTCTATTCTGACCATTGTGGCGCTAGGAGTCACATTTTCGGTGGTGGTCAATGGCTTCGATGTGTCAGTAGGCGCAGTGACCGGTCTGGCAGTAATTCTTTCCACTGCCCTGATGGTCATTTGGGGGGTACCGTGGTACTTTGCTATTCTGATTTGTCTGGCTGTCGGTGTCATAATCGGTTTGTTGAATTCGTTTTTGATCATTCGATTGCGCATTCCTGATCTTTTAGCAACATTAGGCGTGCTTTATCTGGTACAAGGCTTGCAAATGAGTATCACGAAGGGTGATGCTGTATACAAAGGGATGACTAACCCCTGGAGTCCGACTCGTGAAATTGCTGGAGGTGCTATCCATCCAAACTTTCTGTTTCTTGGACAGGGTTTTGTCTTGTCGAGTGAGGTATTTCGTGGGATTCCTGTACCCGTTGTGATTATGTTTGTGATCGTCCTTGTGGCCTTTATCTTCCTAGAATTTTCACGATTCGGACGTATCTTCTATGCTGTAGGTGGAAACATTGAAGCTGCTCGCCTGGCAGGTATCGATGTCAACAAAGTACGCACGATGGCCTACGTGATTAGTAGCGTACTCGCAACAATTGGTGGGTTAGTTCTGGCAGCACGGATTGGGTCAGGGGCAGTAAAGGCGGGTGATCCGTATTTGCTTGATGCAGTCGCTGCAACCTATTTCGGTTTTGCAGTGTTAAATGCGCGGCGTGCTAACGTGTTTGGAACTGTATTAGGTGCGATTTTTGTCGGTGTCATGCTAAATGGTTTAACAATGATGAATATCCCCTGGTATATCCAGGATGTTATCAAGGGGTTAGTGTTGATAGTGTCACTCGGTTTAAGCTACTATACTACTCGCCGCTAATGTATGAAAAGGAGTGTAATACCTATGGAATCACAGGTTGTAGCTTTGACTTCTCAAACAGTGGTTGACTATCTCAAAACGACGCCGGTTTTCCAGCAGGTATTTGCAGGGGTCTCCGAGTTGCAAGCTCACCAAATATCTGAAGGTAATGTCAATTTGATCTTTCGAGTTTCGGTACTGAATGATACACAACAAAGCGTTATTGTCAAGCAAGCACTACCGTATGCCTGGCGCTACCCTGATTTCAAAATGCCCGTAGATCGTTCTCGTATCGAGTACGATTTCTTACAAAATCAGGCACGGTATTGTCAAGAGCAGACCCCAGCAGTTTATTATTACGATGAATCTCGTCATATTATCATCATGGAAGATCTGAACCGACATCTGGTGATGCGTGAAGGATTGATGCAACAAATCGAGTATCCCCATGTGGATCGTCACATGGGTGTGTTTATGGCGAGAACACTCTTTTATACGTCGGATTTATTCTTAAGTTCTACTGAAAAGAAAGTATTGGTACCACGATTTATCAATCCGGTACTTTGTAAAGTACAAGAAGATCTGGTCTTTACCCAACCATATATGGAGCACCCTAACAATCGTTACACTAGCCTGTTAGAAACTCAGGTGCGCTCGATCTATGCTGATGACGATCTGCGCTCAGAAGTTTTCGTACTCAAAGAGCGCTATATGACCCACGCCCAGGCGCTGATCCATAACGATTTGCATACTGGATCAATTATGCTGAATTTGCAAGAAACCAAGGTTGTTGATCCTGAATTTGCCTTCTTTGGGCCAATAGGTCACGACATCGGTTCTTATCTCGGTAATCTGGCACTTTCTTATGCTGCTCAGGAATACCATGCAAAAGACGACACCAAACGAACTACTTATCGTCAATGGTTGGCCGATCTGATTGTGCGAACCTGGAATATCTTTGAAGAGGAATTCCTGACACTTTGGGAAAATCAGGGTAACGGTGATTGGCCCTCAGCAGCCTTCCGAGCCAAGTACATGCGCAATTTGCTCCAGGATACCCTCGGTTTTGGGGCGGCTGAGATGATGCGTCGTTTGATTGGGATGGCTCATGTGCATGACTTTTGGACCATCGAGGATGCTCATGTTCGGGCTACTGCCGAAAGTTTGGGGTTAAATATCGCTATTTCCTGGTTGAAGCAGCGGCATCGTGTAACAGATATTCGTCAGGCTGTTGATATGCTCGTATCAGCACGTCCCTCGCTTTAGACGATTATGCAAGAACAAGGGTAGCGCTATGACAACATTTCGTAGTATTGAGTGGAAAGATGATGCTTTAAGGCTGCTTGATCAGCGCAAGCTACCGGCAGAAACGATCTATCTTGAACTACGCGATCCACAGATGGTCGCCGAGGCAATTCGTACTATGGTTGTGCGCGGTGCGCCCGCAATTGGCGCGGCTGCAGCTTATGGTTTGGCACTGGCTGCTTTACATTCCGCTGCTCATCAGACGGCGGACATAGTTCGGGAAGTCGAGCAAGCGGCTAACCTGCTGCGTGCCTCTCGCCCGACTGCGGTCAATCTCTTCTGGGCTATCCAGCGAGTAATGGACAAGGTTCGTGCTAGTCGCGATTTAACCCCTGACGCGCTCCGTGAAGTTATTCTCCGTGAAGCCCATGCAATTGCAGACGAGGATATCCGAGCTAATAAACAGATTGGCCTGAATGCTCAGCCACTCATTCCCAATCCTGCCAAGATTCTACATCATTGCAATACAGGGAGTCTAGCAACAGTAGATTACGGTACTGCTCTCGGTATTATTCGGATTGCTCACGAAAGTGGCAAACACGTTCACGCTTACTTAGACGAAACCCGTCCACGGTTGCAGGGTGCGAAGCTTTCCGCATGGGAGCTGAATCAGCTTGGGATACCCCATACGGTTATTGTTGATGGGGCGTCGGGTTTTGTGATGAAGAAGGTAGGGATTGATCTCTGTGTCGTCGGCGCTGACCGTATTGCGGCCAATGGTGATACGGCGAACAAAATTGGTACCTATAACCTGGCAATCGTTGCCAAAGCCCATGGGGTGCCGTTCTACGTAGCTGCGCCTACAAGCACGATTGATATGAGTATTTGTAGTGGCGACGATATTCCTATCGAGGAACGGGGCGCGGAGGAAATTACGCATGTGGGATCAGAACGAGTGGTACCGCAGGGTTCACCAGTGTTGAATTATGCTTTTGATGTCACTCCAGCCGACCTGATTACCGCAATTATTACGGAAAAGGGTATTGCGTACCCTCCTTTTACCGAGAGCCTCGCTCGCTTAATGAATACGGACCAATGAAGTGAGGGAATTGACAGGTATGCAAGCAATATCTACGACCTGGCATGAACATACTAAGCGGGTTGCCAATGGGATCCGCCGTCGGGTACTGGATTTTACCATCCGTAATAACGGCGGGTACCTGAGTCAGGCATGTTCAGCAGCCGAGATTCTGGCCACCCTCTACACTCGTGTTATGCGTATTGGCGAGAGCTGTGCACCACGTATCCCGCCGCCTTTCCCTGGTGTACCAAGTAAGACCAATCCAAATTACTTTAGTGGCGCTGCATATAACGGCCCGTACAAACCTGAGTTAGACCGTTTTTTCATTTCTCCGGTTCATTGCGCATTAGCCTTATACGCCCTGCTTGTTGAAGTAGGGCGGATGGACGCGCAGGGTCTGGAGATGTTCAACAAAGATGGGAGTACCGTAGAGATGATCGGCGCTGAGCATTCACCCGGTCACGAACTGATGGCTGGATCGTTAGGTCAGGCCCTTAGTCAGGCAGCCGGTATTGCTCTTGCGCGTCGACTTAAGGGACATACCGGTCGTAATTGGGTGTTCATGTCTGATGGTGAGTTTTGGATTGGGCAAACCTGGGAGGCCGTGGAAACCCTTGTCTTCTACAAACTAGATACCGTTGGCGTTTACATCGATGCAAACGGTCAATCGGCGGATGGCAAGATTGAGACGGTTATGGAGATAGGTTCGATTAGGGATCGTTTGGCTGCGTTTGGTGCACGGGTGTTTGAGGTGGATGGTCATGACGTTGAAGCATTAGCAGCTCCTGCTGAATTGCCACCTGATGGTAGACCTTTGTTCGTTGTTGCGCGTACCAATCCATGTCAGGGTATTCCATTGCTAGAGGAGCGACGTCCTCGTCTGCATTATGTGCGATTCAAGGATGAAGCAGAGAAACAACGCTACCGTGAATTCTTGATGACGATGAATGGAGGTATTCATGGTGCTTGAGTCACGAGTACATGCCCGTAAGCTAGTCGAGTGGGCAAAGGATAAACCTGAAGTGGTAGTATTCTCTGCCGATCTGACAAGCTCGACTGAAGTTGATCTGTTTCGTGATACATATCCAGATCGTTTTTATTCGTTCGGTATGACCGAACAGAATATGATGAGCTTTGCCGGTGGAATGGCTCGTGAGGGCTTCACGCCCTTTGTTCACACGTTTGCCGTCTTTCTTTACCGGCGTGCCCTCGATCAAATTGAAATGTCTATTGCTTATCCTAACCTTCCGGTACGTATCTTTGGATTCTTACCCGGTATTACCACCCCTGGTGGCGCTACCCATCAGGCAATTGATGACATAGCGATTATGCGTGCTATCCCCAACATAACCGTCATCGAAACCGGGGATGCTACTGAGGTGGAAAGTGTGTTCGACGCTATTCAGCCAATTCGCGGGCCGGTGTATGTTCGTCAATTACGCGGCGATATTCCACGCCTGTTTGATCCGACCGAGCCGTTGCAGGTCGGTAAAGCGCGTATTCTCTCAACAGGAAGCGATATTGCCCTGTTTAGCAGCGGAATTTGTACTGAGGAAGCGCTAAAAGTTACCGCTGCCTTGCAGCGAGTTGGCGTGTCAATGTACCACGTGCACGTGAATACCCTTAAACCATTTAACACGCAAGAGGTAGGAGAGATTACCTCGCAAGTGACCTATGGAGTAATAACGTTCGAGAATCATACGATTATTGGTGGTTTGGGTTCGGCTGTCGCAGAAGCGCTCGCTGAAACTGGATCAGGTAAGCGTTTGATTCGTATTGGCCTTCGAGATACTTTTGCTCATGGAGGGAGCAAGACATATTTGATGAAATATTATGGTCTCGATGCTTTAACGTTGGTTCGTAGTATTGAACAACTATTGGGCGAAACTCTTGGCATTGATGAAGATGATGTACAGATAACTGTTCAGCAACCGATTCGTTCTACCAGTAAAGCGGAGGATCTGTAATGTTGGCGCCAACTACGTTAAATCTCAGTGGTGAACGTTTTTCTGTCGTGTATCACATTGTCGGTAATCACGAAGAGGTGATGCGAAAGGCTGAAGATATTTGTGTCGAACAGACAATAGAATTTCCTGCCGACTTAGTGCCAGATGATGATATTCGTAGCTCAATTATTGGTCGGATAGAAGAAGTAGAGGCTTGTGATGATAGTACATTTCGTGTTCGCATCAGTTATGCTGTTGAAATTGTGCAAGGTGAGATTACCCAGTTTCTGAATGTCATTTTTGGGAATATCAGTCTTAAACCTGGTATCCGAGTGCAGGATTTGTATTTGCCAGCAGCGCTATTGCGTGATTATCGCGGTCCCCGTTTCGGTATCTCAGGTGTTCGCTCGCTAGTAGGAGTCTCAGATCGACCACTCCTTTGTACGGCGATCAAGCCCATGGGGCTGTCAGTGGCCGAGTTATCACGACAAACATACGAATTTGCGCTGGGTGGAGTGGACATTATCAAAGACGATCACGGTCTTACGGATCAATCGTTCGCACCTTACCGCGAACGGGTGAGTCGTTGCGTGGAGTCGGTACAGAAGGCAAATCAGCAATCTGGTAGGGTAAGCCTCTATGCACCAAATGTTACCGCTCCTGGCGACCAATTGTTTGAACGAGCGTACTTCGCTAAACAAGCCGGTGCTGGTGCATTGTTGGTTTCACCCGGTATTGTCGGCTTTGACCGAATGCAAGCATTGGCAGACGATGATCGGATAGCTCTGCCGCTGTTGTATCATCCTACTTTTTTAGGCAGTTTTGTTACTTCTCCACTTAACGGTATTTCCCATCGTGTAATCTTTGGGTTGATTGGTCGCCTGGCCGGAGCTGATATTGTTATCTTTCCCAATTTTGGCGGTCGTTTTTCTTTCTCACGTGAAGAGTGTCTCTCCATCGCGCAAGCGGCACGTGAGCCGTTGGGTCATTTGAAGCCAATCTTTCCAGCTCCGGCAGGTGGGATGAAGATGGAACGAATTGCTGAAATGATGGAAACCTATGGTAAAGACGTGATCTTGCTGATCGGCGGGGATTTGCATCGTCATCCACAGGGTTTGCAAAAAGCAAGTCAACTATTTCGAGAGTCGGTTTTGCAAGGAAGGAGATACTCATGGCAATCCGATTACTTGGCCCCAACGATCCAGCAGTAGAGGCATTGCAGCCGCTGCTTACACAGCGCCCTGATTTAGATGCGCAGATCGAGATTGTGCGTTGGGAAGACTATCATACAACATTGCTTGAAAGCCTGAACGCTGATCCCTGTCCATTCCAGGCTGTTTTCATCCCTGGTCATGTTTGGCTCGACTCCCTTATTTGTGCAGGCCTGGTGGCTCCTCTGCCATTGGATGAGGTAGATGCAGCAGTTGTTGCAGGTTATTGTCTAGATGATATTATTCCCTCGGTTTATGCAGAGTGTAGCCGGGCAGGCGAGTGGTATCTTGTGCCCTGGTTCTCAGATGGTCATATCTGTTTCTACGACTCAGATGTAGTGAACTTGCCTGGTGGAGCAA
Organism: Chloroflexus sp.; assembly: GCA_017743535.1. Taxonomy (GTDB): domain Bacteria; phylum Chloroflexota; class Chloroflexia; order Chloroflexales; family Chloroflexaceae; genus Chloroflexus. Next base: position 14,359 of record JAGHYT010000026.1, on the reverse strand, counting down.
CAACGCCGATCATACGCCCTACTCATCTGACCGAGATAGTGAAGAAAGCTCATCATCCCCCTGAGCGTTATGGTATTGCCTTAAAAGCGGCTATCAGTGAGATTTTTCTCGATTGGCTCCCATTTTTGTGGGATTTCGGGGGAGAGCTGCTTGATGGAGACTTAAACCCGACCTTCACAACGCCACAGGCAGTAGAGTCGCTGGAAGCATATATCGCGCTTAAGGCGTACTGTCCTCCCGATGTACATACGTATGGTAATCTTGAAATTGGTCGTGTGCTGAAGGAGAACAGGGTGAGTATGGCGACCACTTGGGGCGGGCAGGCCAGCGCAATCTTTGGTAGTGCGGTAGAATCCAGTAACGTTGTAACGTATCGTGCTGGAGTATATGCTCAGCCCTGGAATGCAACCTGGAGAATTGGTTTGCCTGCACATCAGCCCCAATCAACACGGCGCAGTGTAGCTGAATGGTTATTACGAGTTGCCGATCAGCAGATGGACGAATACCTGCTGCGGGTTGCCGGTAGTCCAGTTCGGATTAGTACATATTCACCGCAAAATTTCCAGCGCTACTTTTGGTTGCCTGCACAATGGGAGATGCTACAGCGTTGCCGTACACTGCCGTTCACGCATACATTGAGTGATATATTAGGCGTGATGTATCCGACCATCTACGCGGCGTTCACAGGTGAAAAGTCGGCAAGAAAGGCATTGGCTGATGCTGAGGTGCAGGTGTTACAGCTCTTGAGGAATAGATGAAACGTACACCAATACGTACCACTGAGACGAATAGTGATGGTCTTATGGTAGTCATCGCCTGGCTGTACTACCTTGAAGATTTGACTCACGACCAAATTGCCAGGCGCCTTGGCATTCCACGGATCAAGGTTACCAGACTCCTGCAAAAGGCTCGTCGTGAGGGGATCGTAGAGTTCCGAATCACGCGCCCTCTGCCCCAAGAGTTTGAGTTGCAGCAGCGCTTGCTTGTAGCTACATCGTTGAAAGAAGCTTTCATTGTTCAAAGCCGCCGTAGTTTTGAAGAAACTCTGGAAGCGGTCGGGAAGGCTGCTGCTGACCATCTGCATCAACACCTGCGCAATGACTTGCGGATTGGGATGGGATGGAGTACGACGGTTTCACGGATGGCGCCATACATTCATACCCCAAAGAGGCGCTATACTGTGACGGTGTGCGACCTGGCTGGTACGATGGTTGGTCAATCAAACCCATACTCGATTAGCTGGCTGGTAGCACAGCGTCTAAACGCTACATTGAAGACTCTGTCAGCACCGGTTTTGGTCGCAAGCGAGGAAACGCGCCAGGCCCTGCTCCAAGAGCCAAGTTTGCGACAGGCGCTCGAAGAGGTGCGACGAGTCGACATTGCCTACGTCGGTCTTGGTCATGTTGGTCCTGACACGACCCTCGTCCGGGTTGGTCTGCTATCACCGCACGATATCCAACAATTGCAAGAGCGGGGAGTGGTCGGCGAGATGTTGATGCGGTATTACGATAAAAATGGACAGCACGTCCCATGTCCTTGGGAGTCGCGTATTATTTCCTTGGAGTGGCAGAGCATTCGCCAAATTCCACACGTAGTAGTGATCGCAGCCGGTGATCATAAAGTAGAAGCAATTACAGCAGCAATTCGTGGTAGGCTGTGTCACACGTTGATAACAGATACCGATACAGCTTTAAAGGTGATCGAGTGTTTTCAACAGGTCTCGTGAAATCTGGCATAGCGATTGGCATAAGGTGTTGTTCAGGCAGCATCTGTACTCCCCTTATAAAGGGTTAATCCGAATATATTTTGCTCAACCTCCACGGCATGCCAGTAGAACATTATTCCGACACCGTATCTCCTCATACTGAGTCGCCCAGCACTTGCGGGGACGGGGTGGAGGTAAAACCCACCCCGTCCGCTCATTTCTCTTTACTCTACCCTCCCGCTTCGTGAGTTTCACCGGTCAACGTCGGTAATAACCGGGCTGTCAGCAAAGTGGTTAATGCTGAAGTATCACCACTATCGCTCTTGATAATAATCGGACGCGGCGCACGCTTCATCAGCGTTTCAGCGACCTGTAGACGGCGCCGGGCCAGTTCGTACTGCAATACGGCCCGGTTATCCTGGTAAGCCTGGCCCAGGTATTCCAGACCGCGCGCCTCGTTTTCGGCCTGACGTAAGGTGGCTCGACCACGCGCCTCAATTTCCCAGCGTACTCGCTGGGCTTCGGTCTCTTTCTCTTGCAGCATGCGAGCCACATCCTCGCGGGCTTTGTTAATCGCTGCCCGTACCTCAACCAGCTTGGCATCGCGTACCTTTTTCGCCCGTTCGATTTCTAGCAGCAAGCTATCGATCCGCTGCTTTTTGATCAGCTCCCACTCGCGTTCGTAGGCCTGCAATTCTTTCGCCACCCGCTCACGAGTGGCAAGATGTTGCTGATATTGATCAGGCAACTGTACGTCAGGGATGTTAGCACCGGTAATGCGAACACCGTAGCGAGAGAGTTGACGATTGAGCAACTCTTGCATATCGCCAACATCACTGCCACGCAGGTCGTATGCGCGTTCGGTTTCGACTCGGCGTGCCCGCTGGCGAATGGCATCCTGGACAGCGCTACTCAGCACCAGATCAAAGTTGCTTGCTCCCAATCGGCGGAAGAAGGCGATCGGGTCTTCAATCCGGAATTTCAAGAAAAACTCTATCGACTTCAGTGGTACATTTTCACGAGTTGGCGCCGCCATCACCGGTGCAGTGTATGGGATTTCAGTGCTGGTATCAACCACCGCTTCCACCTTCTCCCATGGCCACCATAGATAATGACGGCCCGGTGGCAGCGTACCGACGATCTGCCCCCAGTGCGAGAGAATACCGGTGGTTCCTTGCTCTATCTCCACAATTGCGTTGAGGAAGAATGAAATGCCCGCAGCAATGAACATCAAAAATGCCAGCAATAGCACCAGGCCACCAAAAATACCTCCACTGAAAACAGCCACGCCGAGGAGGTATAAGCTGATTGCCAGTGGGAAAAGCCAGCGTGCTCGTCGTCGATCTTTGGGGATCACCACCGGCACCAGTTGGCCCTCTTCACCCGAACGGAGAAGTTGCCGGATACGGTTCCAGGTTGCTACCGCCTCACGAATGCGGGAAAATTCGCGTCGGGTATCGCTCACTGGTTATCTCCTTTCGTATCGTTCTGATCGCTTCCGCCTGCAATTACTTGCTTGATCTGTTCGGTGCGGGCCAAAATCCGCTGGCGAATCTCTTGCATGCGGCTGCGAATCGCAGCAACGTCTTCCGGTGAATAGAGTTGAGTATCGGTAATACCCAGCATTCGTTGCGCCAAGGCCAGATAGTCGATGACCGTATCGTCACTGCTGCTGACCTGGACAATTTGCGGCAGATGGTCGGCCACTGCCTCAAGGCGGTCAAGAATATCTTGTTGATAGCGGTACTGCAAGATTTCAGGATACCGTGCCGCACCAACTGCGCGAATATCGAGCGCCTGGGCTTCGAGCAGCGCTGCATTGGCCCGTGCCGCGCTTTCGGCTTCGCTGAGCAACTGGCTGGCGTAAGCGTTCGCTCGGTGAATCTCTCGTTCACGAGCCGTATCGATCTGGGCCTGATAGGTGGCAATTTCGGCCTGAATAGCCGACAACTGCTCGCGCAGGCTGGTCAATTCACGGTTGAGATCACCCTCGTCCTGTTCTTTGCGCAGAGCCAGTTGGTATTCATAGGTGTATGCCTCTTTCGCAACCCGGATCATCTCTGGTTTGGCGAGATCGATCCGGTATTCCTGACTGGAAGGCTCGGCGTGGGTGATGTTGGCGTTGACAAAGCGTACTGCGGGGAGAAATTGCTGGTTCAGAGTGTTGAGCAGGTTTTGAGTGCTCTCGCCAACTAGGTCATAGATGGCCTCTGCCCGTTGTTCGTAAATGAGAGCGCGGGTGACTTCACTCACCGCGTTCTGTAATTTCTCTTGAAAACCCTTGGCGCCACCCAGGGTAAAGATGAATGCTGCCGGGTCTTCAATTTTAAATTGCAGGAAGAGGTCTACTGAGGCATTAACCCGCGAGGCTGTCGGTGCTTCACGAATTGGAGCGTTGTACGGATACTCGCGAGTGACATTGACGATGTAGCTCACCCGTTTCCAGGGATCGAGTAAGATTTTCCGCCCCGCCGGTGCAATCTCTTCGAGTTTGCCAAAACGGGTGATCAGCGCCTGACAACCATCTGGCACCATAATGAAGGTATTGCGCCAAAGGCTATAAACAACATACCCAACAACGAGAAGCCAGTAATGAGGGCCGAACAGAACAAGACTCAGGTTGGTGAAGCCAAACGAAACAGTGTCGATGATCAGGCTAAAGAGCCAGCCGATCAGGCCAATCACTACCAACACAATCGTGATAACGATCCAGAACGAAGATCGTGGATCACGCGGGATGACAACCGGTGAAATGACATTGGCAATTTGCCCGCTTGACTCTCGTTGCTGGAAGTTACGGTTGAGCAATTCGGCGGCTTCATCGAGCAGGACACTCATTTGCTCGATGCGGGTGGCGCCACTCTCGTTGCCCGAACGCTGGGAAATGAAGTCACTTGCTTTAATCTGAAGTTGTTCGAGTTCACCGCTTTCCAGGATTTGCCTGGCAGTAGCAAGACCTCGTTGCAAGCGGTTCATAACCTCTCCTCCTTCGCTTGAGCTGTCGTTCAGCAAGATGACATAAGTATCTTGCAATCCACCATGTCTGTAGGATACACAGGTATACCGGGTATCTATCGGCACTCTTGAGATATGGTCGTTAGTTTGGAGCGGATTCTATATCACGACATCGTGCTGTACAGAGACCGGCATCCTCGGTATTTGGGAGCGTTTTCAGTTTTTCGCTGAAAGATTATTGAGTCTACTACAAAAACTCATCATGGAGTACATAGGGCGTGCAGAGCGTGCAAGATTTATGAGTAAAAGGGTAGTTTTTTCAACCTTTTAAGGCATATAAGAAAAATTTTTATGCTCTATTTTGGACAGAAGATAAATCTATCTGTAGTCTCTGTGATCTCTGTGGTCTCTGTGGTGAGACGATTGCCTTTTTGCAGTGAAGTCATTATTGTGTGAAGCCTGCTATGTATATACGAGACATATCGTCTGGACGTTGCAAGATGATCCTTCTGTGAACCTGATGTTGCGTTGATCGGTTAGCATGCTCTCGCGGGTCATTCAACGGCACTCAAGCACCGGATCGTTGTTCACGTTGCAGCAACTCTTCTACCAGTCGCCGGCGCAAGAGTTTGCCAATGAAGCTGCGCGGGAGTGCTTCACGAAACTCTATTTTGTCAGGGACAATCGGCAGGTTGATCCGATCACGCAGAAAAGCCAAGACCTCAGCTTCACTTACCTGTTCGCCGGGGCGAGTCACAACAAACACGCGCACTTCGGTTTTACCGTCGGGTTGAGGTACGCCAACAACTGCGGCATCGATCACCGTTGGGTGTTCGTATAAGGCCTCTTCAAAGTCACGCGGGTAGATATTGTAGTTGCCGGCGATGATCATCTCTTTTTTGCGTTCGATAATCTGAAAATAGCCGTCGGGTAGCATGCGGGCGATGTCGCCCGTTCGTAACCAGCCATCGACGGTGAATGCTTCGGCAGTGGCCTGGGGGTTGTTCCAGTAACCGGCCATCAGTTGTGGACCTCGCACCAACAGCTCGCCGATCGCGCCGGGTGGCAGATCATCGCCGCTCTGTAGATCAACGATCCGGGCTTCTGTATCAGGGATCGGAATCCCAATTGAACCTGCGCGCCGTGCGCCGCGCAGCGGATTAGCGTGTGTTACCGGACCGGCCTCGGTCAATCCATAGCCTTCGACCAATCGACAGCGTGTAATGCGCTCGAAACCTTCTTGTACCTCTATCGGTAGCGGTGCGGCGCCGCTCAAACAACTCTTCAACGAAGATAATCCGTACTTGCGAACCTCGCGAACTTCATTGAGGGCGGCGTACATTGGTGGCACACCGGGGAAGATGGTGGGCCGTTCTCGTCGAATCGCGTGCAATACATTGTGCGTCTCGAAGGTCGGTAACAAGATCAGCGTTGCTCCTAACGTAATACCGACATTCATGCAGGCCGTCATACCGTAGGCATGCGAAAAAGGAATGACACATAACACCCGCTCATTGCCCTCTTCCGCATCAGCGTACCACATGCGGGTTTGGATGGCATTGGCGTACAGACTTGCGTGACGGTGCAAGACCCCTTTGGCAGTACCGGTCGTGCCACTGGTGTAAAGAATAACGGCGGGATCGCTGGCATTGAGATGGGGAAGATCACCGGTCTGACCGTCCGCCAAGAGGTGCTGAAACCAGATGGCTTGACGTGCCTGCGCATCGGGTACCCGATGACCTTCTCGTTCCTGGCGCAGCAGCGTGAACAGAACACGCTGGCTTGAAGGCAGATATTCCTTCAGATTTGTATAGATCAGACGAGGGATGGGCATCTTTGCCCGTACCTGTTCGATCAACTGGTGAAACATACTCAGGGCAATCACGGTGGTTGCCCCAGAGTCCTCGACTTCGTGGGCAAAGCCCTCAGCATCAAAGACAGGGTTCGCTAACACGACAATCCCGCCGGCTAGGAGAACACCGTAACAGGCAATGACGGCCTGGGGAATGTTCGGCAACAAAATAACCGCCCGTTCGCCAGGTTGAAAACCGGCGTTCAACAGACCGCGGGCGAATTGAGTAACTTCTGCCCACAGGCGCGCATAGCTGAGTGTCCGACCGTAAAATGCAATCGCTGGAATGTCGGCGTAGCGCTCGGCAGCACGTTGCAACAGAGCCGGTAGTGGTTCCGGGGTAAGGTTGAGGGTGACTGGTACACCTGGATCGTAGTGACGCACCCATGGTCGTAAGGTAAACAGATCACTGCTCATGTGCTATCTCTGAACGGGAATGAGAATGATAAGGCATACATCAGCTTCGACTCGATTATGAATGGTGATACGACGAATGTCAATAAGCACCTATCAGAGAAATCCTATTGCACAAGAAAATCGGTCGGGACGCAGCAGGCGCTGCACTCGTACATCCATCGACAAGTTTCATCCACGGCCAAGTGACGACAAGGTGTGCGGATGCGGGGTTTTCAAAGTTTTCGCCTGATCTAGTCGTGCATCTCCCTCATACCTCCTCCCGCCAGCTCCGTGGCCCGGCCAGAAAACGGTCGATCAAACGGTTCACCGCGTCAGGTCGTTCGAGATGCGGAAGATGACGGGTATAACGCACTATCTCAAGTCGGGCGTTGGGCATTAGGCGCTGGCTTTCGCGGGCCTGAGCAACGGGGGCGATAAAATCCCACTGACCGGCAATGATCAGGGTCGGCGTCTGAACTTGAGGTAATACCGCACGTCCGTTCCAGCGAAACAGCGTACCGGCCAGCACCCGCTGGATGACTTTAACCGGCGCATACGTTTTGGGCATCAGGATCGGCCGTAGTCTTTCGAGCATTGCCAGCGAGATTGGTAGTTTGACGATGCGCTCGTGCAGTGGATGCAGATGCATTTCTGGCCCAGTGGCAATTAAAATGAGGCGACTGACGCGCTGAGGTTGGCTGGCTGCAAACGTGATTGCAATCGGCCCACCAAACGAGTGGGCCATGAGAATGAACGGCTCTTCCACTTGCAAGCGTGTCAACAATTGGGTGATGTCCCACAAAAACTCTTCGAGTGAGTAGGCCGAATTGACCACTTCTGAACGGCCATGACCACGTAAGTCTGGAGCGATAACACGATAGCGACCGGCTAAATGCTCGATCTGGTGTACCCATTGCTCGAGATGACCGGCACAACCATGAATACAAACAATGGTTCCCTGCTGTTCACCGTCTAGTGGCCCAACATCAACGACGCTCAAACGTACCGGCGCAGTTCCGGCGAGCTGAATCTCTTTGCGATAGGGTTCCAGGTTCATACAGGTAGCTTTCCGAATTTACAATTGATAGTGCAGAGACATATTTTCTACATTCTCTCTGCCGATCTGCCATCTTCGTCATCATCGCTGAGAAATGCCCGCAGAGCGCGGGTAAATGCACCTGGCTGCTCGTCCATCGGGTTATGAATACTGGCCGGGAGTACAACGTATCGGGCGCCAGGGATAACTTGTGCCAACCGACGAGCATGCGAGGGGGGCACAAGACTATCGAATTGCCCGGTAAGCACTAACGTTGGCACCCGAATCTGTTGCAGACGCTCATCGGCGCGAGTCGCAAAAAGTGAGCGCAAAATGCGGTACAATCCTTCTGGGTCGAAGGTGGCAAGGTGCGAAGCCCGCCGTACCCATGGCCGAATCCAACCACCGCCGTGATCGTGAGGGATACGCTGACCAATCGGGCGGAACGCCCGTCCGATAGCCTGTGTGATGCGGAAAACAGGCCAGCCGATGGCGGGCAAGAGGTAGAGACGGGTGTAAGCCGGCATCCGATAGGCGTCAACGGCAGCATCGATAAGTGCCAGGCGCCGAACCAGATGAGGGTAGCGCAGTGTTACCTCAACCGCGACACTGCCACCCATCGAATGACCAACAAGAATGATAGAGGTCAAACCGAGATCGGCGCAAAAATCAGCAACAAGTGTCGCGATCCGTTCAATCTGATCGGCTCGGCCAATCCGACTCTCGCCGTGACCCGGCATATCAATTGCAAAACAGCGGTAATCGCGGCCCAGATCGCGTAGGGTGCTCCACCACAATTCTTTGAAGGCACCCCAACCGTGCAGAAAAACGATAGCTGGCCCTTTTTCACCGGCGGTCAGGTAGCTTAGGCCGAGCCGATGATGGTAGCATTGTTCAATATGAGTTACCATAATAAGTGGCTATTGATGCTTGGACAAACAACCGACAGACTATTATACCGTTTTCGATAAACGAACCGGCAATAGACCTTTGACTACAGGTATCTGATATGGCAAACATTCTGGTAGCAATGAGCGGAGGCGTTGATAGTTCATTGGCCGCCGCCCTTCTTCTTGAGGCCGGTCATCAGGTGACCGGTGTGACAATGCACTTGTGGGATGACGATGACCACGGACTGCGCGAGAGTCTCTGTTGTGCGGCAGAGGCTGCGGCCAGTGCCCGGCGGGTCTGTGCATTGCTCGGTATTCCTTTCTACGTCTTCAACTATCAACGCGAATTTCGCCGTCACGTGATCGACTATTTTATCCGTGCGTACACGCATGGCCTGACACCTAACCCATGCGTTGAGTGTAACCGGATGATAAAGTTTCGCGCTTTGCTCGACCGGGCACGGACGTTAGGCTTTGATGCCGTCGCTACCGGTCACTATGCGCGAGTGGTGCAGACTCATAGCGGGCGTTATCAGCTCTGGCGGGCTGTCGATGCCGAGAAAGATCAGTCGTATATGCTCCATATGCTCGGTCAAGCCGAACTGTCTCGCTTACTCTTCCCGATCGGTTCATACACCAAGCGCGAAGTACGTGAAATGGCTGCTGCACGCGGTCTTCCCAGCGCAGACCGTGAAGAGAGTCAGGACATTTGCTTCGTCCCCGATGGCGATTATCGGAACCTGCTGCGAATCGAAGCACCAGAAAGCCTCGTTCCCGGCCCAATCGTTGATCTCGAAGGACGAGAGATCGGTCGTCACCGCGGGTTACCACTCTACACCGTTGGGCAGCGCCGCGGATTGGGATTAGGTGGTGGTGAGCCACGTTACGTAGTTGCCATCGATCCGGCCCGCAATGCACTGATCGTCGGTCCAGCGACAGCGCTCAACCGCGAGCGGTTTACCGTTGTCGATGTACACTGGGTTGATGATGCCCCACCTGCGGAGTCGTTTCGCTGTGAAGTACAGGTTCGAGCGCACGCCGAGCCACTGCCGGCCCAAGTTTCACAGCAAACTGACGGACGCTGGCTGGTTGAGCTAGAACGTCCGCAGCGCGCCGTGAGTCCGGGCCAGGCTGCCGTTTTCTATGTTGGGATGCAGGTGTTAGGTGGTGGCTGGATTGCTCGCCCGGAGGTCGGATGAGTGCTCTTTCGCCAGCCGCGTTGCTCTTACTGTTGCTGACGACAACGCACGCCATGCTTGCTCATGTCTTACTTGGGCGAACGTGGCGACAGCTCCCAATCTTTTGGGTAACGGCAGCAGCAGGTTGCCTGATCGCAACCCTGCTTGGCTGGCGTTTTCCGCTTAATCTGCCAACGCCAGCCGGTATCCCGATGCTGGAAGCGTCACTGCTTGCCTGGATCTTCCTGATAGTTGTTTCGCGCTTGCGGCTATGATATAATTTAGCGCATTAGAGTGCCCTCGCAGTCGCATACTGTGCGACCAGGTACGGAGGTTACCCCGTGTTACGTTGGATTGGTATTGGGCTTGGCCTGTTAACCGCTGTTTTGTTCGGCTTTATTATTGCTGCTATCTTCCTCGGTGAAGGTTTCCGTGCAGCCTGGCGCGATGTATTTATTGTGATTCTTGCCGCGTTGCAGTTGATCGGTTCGGTACTATCAATCGCTATCCTGATTGCAATACTCTACGTTATTGATCAGATCAATCGTCTGGCGCGCACAAACGTCATACCTAAACTCGATGAGGCCCTGACAAAGGCAAACGAAGCGTTGGAAGCCACCCGTAGCATTGCCCATAATGTCCGTGACTCAGCTCAGACAGCGACCACAACGACGACCTACGTTGCCGAACGGGTTGTTTCGCCGATTATTCGCATATCGAGTCTCGTGACCGGTGTCCGGGTTGCCGCAACAACCCTCGCTCGTCGTGGCAGGCCTGACGAACCAAAAGTTTAGGGCGGTTCTGGCTAAACGATGGAATAATATCTGATTTTGATACAGTGTGGTGCCTGGTGGCATGGTAAGATAGAGAATAGTAGATGTTTACCGGCAAACTGGCAGACACGAACAGAGTTGGCATGAGCGGACAACAGTTTAAATACGGTGGGCAGGCCGTTCTTGAAGGTGTTATGATGCGCGGTCGTCGGCAAGCGACGGTAGTTGTGCGCCGTCCCGATGGCAGTTTTGCCCGGCTTGATCTGCCTGTCCCTGCCCGTCATGCACGCTGGCAACACTGGCCGTTGCTGCGCGGGTTTGCCGCTTTGGCCGAAGCTTTCACTATTGGTCGTCAGGCCCTTGATTTTTCGGCCTCGGTCGTGGCAGCCGAAGAGAACGATCGGATGTCGCCCTTGGTGCAGACCCTGATCTTTGGCGTGACTATCGCCATTGCTATCGGCATCTTCGTGGTGTTTCCGTCACTGGTGGCGAATGCCATCGGCCAGCTAGGGGCGCCAGTGCTCTTGCGCGAAGCCATTGAGGCATGCATCAATCTGGCCCTGGTTATCGCCTACATCGTAGCAATTGGCCGCATTCCCGACATTCATCGTGTATTCGGTTACCACGGCGCTGAACATAAAGTGATCAATGCGTATGAGGCAGGCTTACCGCTGACGGTAGAATCGGTGCGCCAGTGCAGTCGGATCCATCCACGCTGTGGCACCAGTTTCCTCCTTGCAGTAGCACTCATTGGTTTTCTTATCTTTCTATCAGTTTCAGGGCTACCGGTCTGGCAGCGAATTCTCGCTCGCATTATCTTAATTCCATTGGTGGCCGCAGTTGCCTATGAAGTGCAACAACTGGCTGCTAATCACTACCATCGCCCGTGGGTGCGCTGGTTATTGGCGCCAACGTTGGCCGCCCAATATCTGACAACACGTGAGCCAAATGATGATATGATTGCTACAGCGATTGCTGCGTTCGAGCCGGTACTAGCTGCCGACCAGTGTGCCCAGCCTCAACCAGTATCACTTGCAGATAGAATGGTTGGGATAGGCGATACGCAACCAACGACCTGACAGGAACAATGATGCAAGACCCGCGATAGCGGAGGAATGTATGGCATTGGTGGGAAATATCCGTGATTTCAGTCTCTCAGACTTTCTCTCGCTCGTTGATCGCGGGTATAAAACGGGTGCTTTGCATCTGTCGTACAATGACCAGATGGCTCGCCTGTATTTTGAGAAGGGAAAACTGCTGTTGGCGGTTCGTCGTCCAGAAGATGAAAAACCTGAATTGCTGATACGGCTCGGTGTGCTCAATGCAGATCAGGTGGCTCAGGCCTGTCGGGTATTAGCCGAACGTGGGAATGGCGTCACGCTCAGTCAGGTTCTGATCGATAGTGGTCTGGTGAGTGCTGATCGATTGCAACAGGCTCTGATGAGTCATACCGAGCAGTCAGTGTACGGGTTATTTGCCTGGCCCGAAGGAGATTTTCTCTTCGAGCATAATCAGCGTCCGGCGCCTGATGCCCCGTTAGCGCCGACGCCCATTTCAATTGATCACCTGATTATGGAGGGGGTACGACGGATCGATGAATGGGAACGCATTCGTGATCGCATTCCATCGACCGATTTAGTGCCACGCTTTCTGGCGCCTCCAGGGGAAAAGCTTAAGGGTATGCGCCTTGCCCCTGATGAGTGGAAGGTTTTTGCCCGTATTAATGGTCGTGACACCCTGGCCGAAATTGCCCAAAAGACCGGGTTGAGCGATTTTGATGTGTGCCGTGCGGTCTACGGTTTTTTGACCGCCGGAATGCTGGAGTTGGTCAAGCGACAGCGTGTGCTGGCCGCCGGTATGCCGCCGGTCGAACAGCCGCGTCTGAAGAAGAGCCTTGTTAACCGGATCATCAATCGGATCCGCAGCATGTAGCTGGGGCCGGAGCATCGGAGCGGAGGGCTGTGTGCAGACGGTAAAGATGGTGATCAGCGGCGCCGTGAACGCCGGCAAAACCGAGTTTATTAAGACGATCTCGGAAATTGAGGTTGTCTCTACGGAGCGCCGGGCGACCGACGATACTCGACTGATCAAGAAGGAAACAACTGTCGCGATGGATTTTGGACGCATCGCGATCTCTGATGATCTCGTGCTCCATCTCTTTGGAACACCGGGACAAAAACGCTTCGACTTTATGTGGGAGATCTTGGCCGAAGGTATGCTCGGTCTGGTGATCCTGGTCGATAGCACTCGCCCCGAAACGTTCCGAGAGACGAACCGAATCATCGATTTTTTCGTCTCGTACCGCGATACACCATATGTGATTGCGGCGAATAAGCAGGATCGCCCAAATGCGTGGTCGCCAGAAGAGTTGCGTCTGGCGCTGCGTCAACCACCACATATCAAAGTGTTACCCTGTACCGCAACTGATCGGGAGAGCGTGAAGAATGTGCTGCTTGAGTTACTATACGTAATCCAAGAGCGCAGCGAAGATTAAAAGTGTGTCATTTTCGGCATGGCTTTGTGATGAGTAGAAATCATTTTTGCTCATTGCAAAGCCATAAAAGTCGGTTGGTAAATTTCAAAAGCCGTTTGGCGCATCAGCAAGAGATAGAGGTCTTGACAGATACGGTATACTGCTTGCTGAAGAGATCGTAGTTGTGAATGTATGTTAAGGAGGACTGCACCGATGCAGAAGACGGATTTTATCAAGGCGGTAGCTGAGCGGGCAAAGGTTTCACAGAAAGAGACGAAGCAGATCATTGATGCGGCACTTGATGTGATTACCGAGGCGCTGGCCCGTGGTGAGAAGGTGACACTCACCGGTTTCGGCACATTTGAGGTGCGTACCCGCCAGGAGCGTGATGGGGTTAATCCGCAAACTGGAGAGAAGATCCGTATTCCTGCCACGAAGACCCCTGGCTTTAGTGCCAGTAGCACGTTGAAAGAGGCGGTAAAGGGTTAGGCTACCCCTTGACTGCGGATATGGGTAGTTGCAAAAGGGACGCGGTAACGCCGTGTCCCTTTTGTTTATGAGTATGTATCGTCATTTCGAGGTTGATCAAAAACTTCATTGTCACTTCGACATCACATGCTAGCATTCCTTGCCCACGATCTGACATTAGAACCGGATGATCGTAATCGTGGCGATCTGCTGCCGCCGATGGGGGCAGCACCGATATTGCCACCGGCCTGCACACCCGGGAAACCCGTGTGAGGCGGGGATAGTCGTGTGCGAAAAACATCCATTGGCGAACATAACTAAAACTTGACAACGCTGAAAAGCTCTAACTATGTAACGCGGCACATTGACGGCAAGCTGCATCTACGGCTATAATAAGGCTGACGGGCCGCTAGCTCAACGGCAGAGCAATCGGCTCATAACCGACAGGTTCTCGGTTCGAATCCGAGGCGGCCCACCAGTGGCGACCGCTACGCAGCGGTCGCCAATTTTGATCCGAATAGGGGGGCCTTTCACCTTTGTGCGAACACGGAAGATGAGCGTGTGGAATAGCAAATAGGAAAGCGAAAATGGGCCACGAGCGGTAAGAGTGGGCCTCCCCCTCTCCCCTCATAC
>JAGHYT010000176.1:0-6954 GCA_017743535.1 Chloroflexus sp. | reverse complement strand
CCAGGCTGCAATTGAGGCTGGCATTCTTTCTCAGGCCGCCCGTGACGCAGAGGCCTACTACACCCAGTTGCTCAATAGTCTGGGTATTGCTGAAGTGCGGGTGATTGTGCGCGGGTATGGTGGGGGGTAGTTCGAGAGATCACGCTCAACTTCACTATAAGTATACTGAGGACAACAAACGCTTGGTGGGAAGTGACCAAATGATCGCTTTATGTTCTCAGTTTATTAACATTCAGGAAATCCTCTACTTCATTGAAAGCGTTGAAGAACAATGGCGTCCCGGCAAATGAGAGCGGTGAGACGGGGCCAATCGTCATGAATGAGTACTCTCTGCTGCCAGTATCAAACGATGAATGGGGATCTCTGAATAATTGGTAAAGGTCAAGAGCTTTACTGCGTCCGCCCACTAACTCACTCAATGCCTTGAATTCAGCCCCCATACCTAAACCAAAACCGAAGAAAAAGATGCGTAATTGCTCCAGGATTTCGCGATGCAGGCTAGAGAGGGTTTGACTGATGAACATCCACCCAACACCATATTTACGTGTAGTACGGGTGGCATCAATCAGGATGCTCCGAATAGCGCGTTGCTCATCACTGCCTGGATCATCGCGGGGCGCAAGACGATGGGCCTCGTCCATTAATACCAGCGTGTTAAGACTGCGGTTTTGTTTGTAGGCATATTCTGCTGCCGTGCGAATACCTTCCAACAAGCGTTTGATCACGAGCGCCTGAATTGTCTCATTCCAAAACAATTGTGTAGGTAGCGGTTGAGGTTGAGGTTGGTCATTATCAAACAGAGGGAGGGATGTTGCTCTCTTACTATTCGTTTGAGTTACCTGTTCCGTTGACAAGTCGATAACGATAAGAGATCGTTTTTCCTGATTCGGACTAAATAAACCAGTCAATAAGCTTTCTACCTTTTTTCGTGTTCCGTTATGATCTTCACGAAAGAGCTGCGTTATCGGAAGCCAAACAGTTTGGTAGAGGTCGTTTCGATCTGTTTCTGTCATTTGTTGAAGAACTCGTTCTCTAGCTTCCTTGGAACCATAAATCCGTACTAAAATACGCTCTTCTTTTAAATGGTTCCAGGTCTTGTCGAAACTATCTCTACGATGCAAATCGGCAAGCTTGACACCAGCCTTCTGCAACTGCTCGCTAATAGCTTCTGCTGCCTGGCGCTGGTTTTCGCTAGCCTTCACACCGAGGCGTTGGAAGAAACCCGACTCTAAAAGAATGTGCTCAAACAAATCCCACCTATCTAAGACTAAATCTTGCACACCATAAACCTTTGTCGGTTTTGTCAGGCTATCTAACACTCGCTTCATCGGCAAGCGAAATCCTCCTAACGCCATATCCCCTCTGACTTCTTTGGCAAATTCCCCTTGCGGATCAATGACCAGGATCGCCATCTGCGGATGACGAGCGTAGGCAAGCAGAATCATCTTCGCGAGTACCGACTTGCCAGAGCCAGTCTTGCCAAAGATGCCCAGATGATAGGCTTCACCAGCACCTTGCGGGCCAATATCGAAATGTTTGAACCACAACGGCAATAGTGGTTTTGAGCCATAGATGCGCCCTAGATAGAAAAGCTGATCGCGGTACGGAGAGAGTAATTCAGATAAGACTTTATCGTTAGCAAGATAAATTGGTGTGCCGGTAGCCGGAACGGTACCCAGTATACTGGGACGATATCCATTGGGACCTGCTGCAAATACCGCACTAATCGTCATATCGCCACGGTGTGTATCCTGACGCTCGCTAATTGTGTCTACACGCCCATGTTGACGGATCAGGCTGCGCATGGTGGGGTCTTCATGCCAAACATTGCGCATGCTCACCTCTGTGATCTGCCCTAGAGCGTAGTGCGAGCAATTGTCCTGATAATAACGAAAGAGCGCCAGTTCTCCGACCAACTTTTTGTTGACAGCTCCCGCCAAAATATCGAGTGCCACTTCGTTGGTAGAGGAAGGTGATCCAATGACACCAATTCGTTCGGCCGCATCGACCAATTGATCTAGGTGCTTTGACATCGTTACACTCCTGACTCAGTGCGATAACCATGCAGACCGAGAAAAACATCGGAAATGTTTCCCTGGTACGTCTCAGCGATATGCTGAGAGGTCACCTGCCGAAACGTAGGGATCGCCTTTGGCAGGTGCTTTACCATGCGATCAGCGAGATAGAGGGGGAACGGTTCCATCACTGACGGTGTACCGCATTGGTGGCGGACTCCGTGCAATACCATTGCCAATCGTGATGAGTTTTGGGCAATTGCGCTACTCATTTCTAAGCGAAGGGCTGGGAGCCAGGGGTAGGGTCGATAGTACACCACCTGAATCTCGTTGAGAGCGGCAATAATCTGGCTCGCCAGTTCCACAACTGTTTTATAATCAGTAGAGACAAGTGGTGTAACATTTAAGTGCCATGGTTCAGATGGTTGCTGTAACACTCTGGGTACGGTATATTCCCCTGGTTCCAGGAGAAAGCTCAGAAGGCCCCGATCATCGTGTGAGGCGGGCCAGCCCATGGCCTGCCCAATCTCGCGCCTTGTCGTGTACTTAGGTACTGCCAACCAGCAACGATCACTACGATTGGAAGTGAGTACCGTCAAGTATGCTTCTAGCATCGAGGATGCTTGTTTGAGAAATTGAGCAGTTGTTCGCAGATGTGCAACTTCCTGGCTTTTATTCAATGCCTGATTAAAGTAGATGAGCGGTGTTGTGAGCGAACCATCGAGAAAAACGATCTCGTGTGGTGCATGTAGTGCCAATTCTAGCTCCATCCCAATCATTACAGCACGCAGAATGGTACCCGTTTCGGCTTCATGCACCTCTGTCTCTACCCAAACCTGATGACGGGGTTCAGGCCAGTGACGTGTTTCGGAAGGTGGTGTCAAACCCTCGACCGCTACTGCGGCTGCGGCAACCAGATCGCTGGCCAATAATCGTTCTATCGCACATGATCCGTCTATTCCGCACGTCGTAGGAACCGGCACGTAGGGCATTTCGGAGTCACGACGAAGCATGCCAGTGCGTTTCAACTCTTCCCGCCATTCTGCCCGATGTGCACGCACCTGTTCAAAATCATGCAGTAACTTCTGGCTAAGATTCTCAGTACGTTTGAGAATCTCATCTATCAGTGCAGATGGTAGTTCGCCGAAAGGACGTTCTGCCGACTCCGTCATAGTATTACCTCGGCTACCTTGTCTTGCCCGATACGTAAGCGATTTTTTATCTCTTCGTTACGCCACTCTTTCCATTCATGCACACGCTCAACACGCGGTAATAGCCAGCGTTCTCTCCACCATGCCACGAGATCAGAGAATGGCAGGTTGCGATAAACTGGCGTGGTATCGCGTCCTTCCATATATGCTTCCAGGTTATCTATGAGACGGAACAGAAATACTTCGCGCTTTATCCCGTGGCGAAGGAATTCAGCCGAGAAGCCTAATCGTTCGAGTGCGCGTACCATTGTTTGCCATTTCCGGCGCGGGCCAGTGCCAAAACCACCGTATGTTGAAATACCCTGGCTTTCCAAGAATTCGCGGAAGAGCGGATATAGTTCCATAAGATGGAACGTGCCATAACCCTCGGTGTATCCAAGCGATTCTGCAATCGCTACGTCCCTGTACTTAAGACGATTGTACAGGCTACTTCTTCCAAACGCACTCGTTGTCGTTAGGGCAACAAGATGAGGCGGTAAGATACGCCGTTCCATCTCGGTCATCCGTCCAACGTATTTCTGCCAGTACCGCTGACGAACCTCATTTGATGCCGCAACCAAAGCAACCAGCTTGCCACCAAGGAGATAATCATACGGTGGCACTGCCCCCAACGTTTGAATGTCCATCGTCTGGTTCACTAACTCTGTCTTCCTGCCAGGTGGATACTGAAAGAGACGATCGCGAGCCGGAAAGCTCAGCGGTGGTGACTGCAATGCTAGTAGGCCAATAAGTTTGTTGTTCGCTTGATCGATGAGTAAAAACCGTAAGCGGCGACCATACCCTTTCGAGAATGGCAGCGACCAGAGCAAGCGGGCCACCCGAAAGAGGTCTCGGTGTTGTCTGGTTGTCACTTCAACTAATGCAGGATCGATCCGTTCAGGTATGATGTCGTCTCCATTGGCGAAAAAGTTCAGATACCTGGATAGGTTCCGTTCAAGCCATTCTTGCTGGGTAGCAAGTTCTAGCTGCACCGCTGGCTCGTGAATCTGTCGCATACCTGCTTTATCCAGAACAGGCATGCAAAGGCCGTTATCCTCTGTTACTAAAAAGCCAACTTCTTGCAGTTTACTCAGGACGAGTTTAGCTAATTCTACACTATTCACCATGAAATGCCTACGATGCTATAAACTTCTACATATTTCTGATTAGCATAGCCAGAACAATCCGGTATGTCAACCAATTTTCTCTTGGATCAGAGGTTTTCTACGTTTTCAGTACCTTTGCTGCGCAGTGGGTCTCCCCTCCTTCCACCTCAACATCCTTACCTTATCTCATAGGTGAAGCGTGAGGTAGATTGGTAACCCGCTCACAATGATGTACTGATGCGCCAACCGGTGAGTTTTATCCACCTACTGCACAACGCGAGCCAGCGGCCCGCGATCCTAGGGAGACAACATAGGGCAGGGATTGCTGACAGCAGGGGCTGGATGTTCGTTGGTGTGTCGCCATCGTTGAACCGTGCGGTCATTGCATGGGAGCCAAAGCTGAGAACTCCAAAAAGCCCCGGGTAGAAGGTCATAACGCTGAAGATGCCTAAGCAGGTGTGCGCAACACATCTGTAAGCACCACAACTGGGAGGTTGGGTACACGGTAGAATACTGAGTCATTCGTGATAACAGCACGCACTGCTGTGAGATCGCATTTGCAGCATGCAGCGCATCGGGTGCTTTCAAACCCAATCCACGCAGGCGAGCCGCCTGCTCCCAAAGCGGTAGCGTGACCGGAATCAGGTTCACTTCCCGGGCGCTCAAAAAATCCCGAAATTAGGCTTCTCATTGCGGGTTCTGATCGCAGATCGGCTTCGTAAGTGTTTCAAGCCAGGTTAGTTCACTCCTAATAATCGCTATATTCCCATCATAAGCGGCCCGCCAGAGTGGTTCCAATAGAGTTCGATACGGCTCGATTCGCTCAATCGCGTAGATCACGGCATTTGAGTCAACATACACTCGGCCGGATAAGGGGAGAATTAGCGTTCCCATGCGTCGCGCTCACCGTGTAGGTAGGAATCAACGTCTTCAGCAGTCTGAAAGGCAAGGCGTCCCGGTGCATCAGCCAGTACTGCTATGAGTAATCGAGATGGCCTGGCAGGTGCATAGGGCAATACGACAATCACTTCCACTGCGATACCAACTGCAAGTTAGGCGTCCACGATCTCGATCTTACCACCTGGCTGAACCTGAGCCGTGAGACGTATTGCGGCCTGCATAGGTCATCCTTTCTTTTGCGCATCGTTCATTTCTTAGCATACATCCCGTCCGACTGACAATACCATGCGTATATCAGGATACAGATTCGCTCCAAATGCCTTCTGGACAGCCGTGCTCGAATGTTGCTGCTCATGATGATGCTGTCGTAATCGGTATTCATGGTGTATTGTCTATATTATTGCAAGCATATCCGACGCGCTATCGGTGGTCAATGCCAGTGCGGGGAGGAGAGCTTTTCAAAGCTTTCATTCTACTCAGCAGTGTTGAGGTGAGGAGAGAGGACGGGAAACGTGAACGGGAGGGGCAGGTTTCCAACGCGCCTGCACCAGCGTGCTCCTGATCCGACGCGGGTTCTACCGCTACTACCACACGATATAGGCCTCTGGTCCACGCACCTAGGTGACTTTGTAGGCCGGAATTCATCGGCAGCAGGTGCGTGATGTTCGTCGGTGTTGCTCCATGGTATGGTATTGCGCAGTTTGGTCATCGCATCGCACCCTGAAACTGAAAACCTTGCAGGCTTCTACATACAACGTCAACATACTCTGCAATGCTCAACCATACCACACCTGCAATCGACAGTAGCAGACTAAGAACGCCTTTCCCCCCTACTCCCCCCGCCAGCGGAAAATCAAAATAAACTGATGCATCTGGTTCGCGACGAACGTGTAGGGGTAGCCAAATGGATACAGGCGCTGGCTCTGATCGTGCCAGATTTGGTACCCGCGGTATTCAAGGCCGGGAATCTGGCGTAATGCCACAACAAGATCGGCATGGAGCATGTTGTGATGTTCGGGGGTTGGCTGAAGATCTTTCGCAAACACGACCAGGTGTCCATCGGGCCGCAAGACTTGCAGCGCTGAGGAAAGAATCGCGCTTAGTTCGCGGATAAACTCGTGGTAGGGAAGATTGCCCAGATCAGCCGACGATGTGGTAAAGGGGGTTGGTTGTGGACGACCACGTTTCCGTCGTTCGCCGGTTTTCGGACGCGCCATCATTGCTGCATACGGCGGATCGGTTAAGATCAGGTCGAATGGGCGTTCTCGAACTGCTGGCAGGTCGAGAAGATGACGAGCGTCGGCAACCAGATAGGTTTGCGATGGTATTCCTAGCTCGGTGCAGACCGCCTGGTAAATGGATGCGTACTCCGGTGAGAGATCAATCCCAACGGCTGTGCGTTCCTCAAGGGAACTGGCGATCAAGGTACCGCCTACGCCCGCAAACGGATCGAGGATGTGACCATGCCGCCGGGTGAAAAAGCGAATCAGTTCGGCCATCAGTTGCGGTGGCTTGGGTGAGGGATGTTTACGGCGCAAGTGGTGAGCCAGACTCGCGGCACCACGAGTAGGGTACGCGGTGCTGATCACCGACCGTAGGGCGTAGGTCCAGGCCCGTGCATCGAGGTCGTTGAGCCGATTGCGAGGATCGCGTTCGTTGGTCATCAGTGATCGCCAGCGATCAAAAAGGTGGCCGGCACCTGTTCGACCCTTCCTTCTCCCCGATCAGGAGAAGAAAGGGTAA
>JAGHYT010000175.1:0-6989 GCA_017743535.1 Chloroflexus sp. | reverse complement strand
GTGCGGATAAGGCTATCAATGGTGCACTCGCCGCCGGCAAGCTGCGTCAACATCGGATACAGATCAGGCTGCGCAGGTGGTTCTTCGGGCGTTTGCGTATACCGTACTCGCGCCTTGAATGTCTTGTGGGAACAGTGTTCGCTCCAGGTTTGCGCAATCGTCTCCAGCTCACCATCGGTTGGGTCGCGTCCCTGAGCAACGAAATAAGCCTGAATTGCACGCATTTCGGCGAGATCGAGTGCCAACACGCCACGTTGACTAATAGCGATCAACTCAGCATCATCGGCGGATCGGAGGGGGATCGTTGTTACGACCGGCGTGGTTGGCGTTGGCTCAGCAATCAACATTGTGTAAAATGCAGCTCGTGCCGTTGCCTGTTCACCGGGATGGTAAGCGATTGTGGTTTGCACAATATCAATCGCCAGATCAGCCGCTGCCTGCACCGGGTCAGCGGTAGCCGGTAAGAAATACCGACGTAGCGATCGGGCATGTTCAAGACTACGCACACCAAGCCGACGTGCGCCCTCAACCACACTCTCACCCTCGCTATCGGTGACACCGGGCCGATACGCTACTTCTATGACCAGGAGATCAGCCTCAGGTAAGAAGGGATCAGTTAATGGCTGATCAGAAGTCACCTCCTGCCAGTGAACCTGTTGCACGACCGGATCGTGGAGCAAATGTTCAGCCAACGACTTCACTGCCGTCGGAGTAAGTTCGGTGCCTGCCAACAGATAGAGATGCTGCGGCCCGTCAATGCCTCGTGAGGCAACGGTCACAAGATAGAGCGGCATAGCTTCTCCAGAACAATCGATGATGAAAGAACAGTGATACGCAGCCGTCCCATACAGGCAACTTTTGCGCACCCACATCGTTTATAATCTTGAGTATACCATCTTCTCTCGTCTGTTTTGCAGTGTGGAGCATAATATGTTGTTGCCAAGACCCCGGATAATATACCTTGTCATTGGATTGCTTTTAACAATGGTACCGACAATAACCATTGCCCAGCCTACCGCGACCCTGAGTGGGATTATCACTTACCGTGAACAGATAACCCTTCCTGCAGATGCGCTGGTCACGCTCCAGATTGCCGAAGTTACCGCTCAGGGTACCGGCGGTCGGGTGATTGCCGAGCAGACCTTTAGCACCGGTGGCGCACAACCACCATTCCGCTTCAATCTCGCTTACAACCCGGCTATTATCGATGCCGGTCGAGTGTATACCCTCCAGGGACGCATTCAGTCGGGTGGGCGCATCCTCTTTACGACCTACACCCTCATTCCGGTCATTACCGGCAGTGCACCGCGAAGCGATATTCAGGTTGTAATGACCTCGGTGCGTGGCAGTAGCCTGCCAGCCGCCGGTAGTCATTTGTGGTTGGTGGGATTGGCGCTAGGGCTAGGCGGACTTGGGGGATTGGTGCACGGAATACGATACCGCAGACGAGCGTGGTAGACAGTCGAGGCGCAGCATTGCTGCGCCCCTATTCAGGGTTCCCGATAGCTCTCAATCCCAGCCAGGGTCTGCACTTATGACGGTTCCCACACAATCAATGCCGCATGCGGTACCAGTTCATCGCGAATATGATTGTAGAGAATACCGCGTACCGTAAAACCGTTACGCAATTGTGGAGTAAGCGTCGGATCGGCCAATTGCCCGGCGACCACAGCAGCAACGTACTCTTCGACGGACATGCGGTCGCGGTGGTCAACATAGCCGGGCAACATACCACCCGCCACCATCCCACGCAGCCCTAGGCGTCGGATTAAGGCCTTGCGGGCGTCATATAGCATCCGGCTGATTCCTCGCCCGCGATACGCAGGATGCACACTCATATCCGCGCCGTACAGCCATTCACCGTCTGGATCATGGTGCCCAAAATTGCCATGATCGACAATCTCTTCAAACGTGTGCTGTCGAAAGACCTTTTCACCGCGAATGCGGAAGGTACTACTCTGACCGACAACCCGCTCATTGTCAAGTGCCACGTGTTGCCCTTCGGGAAAAATGCGTAAATGTGTGGCAAAGTTGTCCGCACTAAAGTGATCTTCCGGATCAAGCGTAGGAAAACAGATTTGCTGATGGATCACCAGTTGCGGAATATGTTCGGGCCTGGTTTGCACAACAACAATGGTCATACACTTCTCCTGAAAGCATGGGCTGATCTGATCAACCAGCCCATGTTGACCTGCCCATCCAGCGATAGCTAAGAGCTGCTACTGTCGGAACGCACCGATGAGCACCTCCAGGCCTTCCTCAAGCTGATCATCAGTGATCACCAGGGGTACCAGTAAGCGGATACAATTCACGTACAAACCGGCTCGCATCGCTAATACCCCGCGTTCGAGGGCGCGACCAAGGATTGCCAGCACCTCTTCAGCCGCCGCCGGTGTGCGTTTCTGGCGATCTTTGACCAGTTCAATCCCGATCATTGCCCCAAGACCGCGAACATCACCAACTAGCGGATCGAGCGTGTCATCGGCCAAGAGTGGTTCAAAACGGGCACGGATTTGTCTTCCAATCACCTTTGCCCGTTCCAACAACCGTTCACGTTCAATCAGATCGATAGTCGCCAGGGCAGCTACACACGCCAGTGGATTACCGCCATACGTACCACCAACCCCACCATAGTGCGCACAATCCATAATGCGGGCACGGCCAATGGTCGCTGCCAATGGCATACCGGCGGCAATGCTCTTGGCAGCAACAATAATATCCGGTTCGACCCCAAATTGCTCGATGGCAAACAAGGTACCGGTACGACCAAATCCACTCTGCACTTCATCAACGATGAGCAGTGATCCATTGCGCGTACAGAACTCGCGCAGACGACGCATAAACTCAACCGGTACCGGAATAAAGCCACCTTCGCCCTGCACCGGTTCAATCAACACCGCTGCAATAGTTTCTGGGTCAACACCCGCGATTTGCATCCGCTCAAACGCAGCCCAACACTGTTCAACCGCTTCCTCTTCACTCACCCCCATACGGTACGCATACGGGAACGGCGCCCGATAAATCTCCGGCGCAAACGGACCAAACTTCTTCTTGAAATACGTCCGTGAGGTGAGCGATAAGGTCAGGAGCGTTCGACCGTGATACGCACCATCAAACACAATGATAGCCGGACGACCGGTAGCGGCGCGGGCAAACTTGATCGCATTTTCGACCCCTTCGGCACCTGAATTGGACAGCAGCGTCTTACACGGCTCACTGATCGGCGCCAGTGCGTTTAGCCGTTCACATAGAGCGACATACGGTTCGTAGGTGCCGACCAGTGCCGAAAGGTGAATCAGTTGCTCGGCCTGCGTTTGAATGGCTTGAACAACTTCTGGCGGACAGTGCCCAACGGCTAGTGTGCCGATTCCACTTACAAAATCGATCAACGTATTCCCATCAACATCCGTTACCAGTGCACCCTGCCCAGAAGCAATCGCAATCGGTGTTGCTCGCCCCAAACCGGCGACTACTGCTGCATCGCGGCGCGCCAGTAGTGCACGTGAACGCGGGCCAGGAATTTCGGTAACAAGACGAATATGGCGCACAGCAGGCGCAGTCATAATATGCACTCCTTTGTGTATTCACTACGATCTTCGCTCGATAGCGAACATTATACCATTACCGTATTCCACGAGGTGAACGATGCAAGCGTTCGATAGCATGAGAAGTGAACGACAGGCGTCTCCTGGCATACTTTTCCCTCGCTCAACAAGAGTATTGGCAACCGGCCCAGGCAGGCACTTATGGTACAGGTACAACAAAAAATGCTGTCATGTTCAGATCAAGATAGACATGGGGAACGATAAACCACGCTGCGGCACACAGGATGGAGGTAGAAAAGGCTTCGCAGTTGCACATTGTTTTGACGATGCTACCGATCAAGACAGTTATGGATTGATACGACGCACCATTGCACACACTTGTGCAACCTGTTGGGGATGACCAATCACCACCGGATTCGGCAAGCGAATCGTTTGCAGGAGTGTCATCCAATCGGGTAAGGTACCCTCGAGTGGACAGATAGTGCCTCCGGCGGCCTGAACAATTGTCCAACCGGCGGCAACATCCCACACCTTTGCCCGCCCAATAATGGCAGCTCTAGCCTGACCGCGAGCCACATAGCAGCAATCGGCTGCCACCGACCCCAACACGCGCACCTTACCGGGGTAGTGAATGGTGTAGGAACGGTGAAAGGTAGAAGGAATGGCAATCCAGTCGTTAGGACCAGGTGGCTGAGGAGGTGCCACCTGAATAGGAAGATCATTCCAAAATGCCTTGCCACCGGCAACTGCCCAATAACAATCGCCCAACACCGGCAGGTAAATGACACCAGCCTGCGGCTCACCACGCCGGATCAGCCCGATTGAAACGGCCCACAGCGGTAATCCCGACACAAACGAGCTGGTACCATCTATCGGGTCGATCACCCAGATGTACTCGCGGTCGAGACCCATTGGATCGCGTTCTTCGCCTATCACGCCGTGATCGGGAAAGTGAAAATGGATCGTATCGCGCAACCAGTCTTCAATTGCCCGATCAGCAGCCGTTACCAAACTCTTATCGAGTTTCCGTTCTGGCGATACTTGATTGAAGTACGAACGCAAAAGCATGTTACCGGCTTGCTGCGCCCAGGCGCGTATGAGCGCAATCTCTACCTCCACCTATGCCTCCGCCGATCATAGGCCGCAACGTCCGTCTGCTGCGGCGCGTTATATTATTGTACTACTAAAGCGAAACGAGCGCAGCATGGTAGGGCATAGCGACGCTGCTTCTCAACAAGGTGGGAAAAATATGCAGATATTATTCGCAACCTGGCAGTCCATACTATCGGCAACGCAAACACAACCGCAATGGCACGAGCGACTGCTGAAGTGGTATCACCACCGGCTTGAGAAGACGCTACACCTCGTCATTCTGCGCGAACCGTACTTGAGCCGTATCCTCAGCGGGCAAAAACGGATCGAGAGCCGATTTGCGCGTGATCGCCGACCGCCGTTTGCTCGTGTCAACGCTGGCGACATACTTCTGCTCAAACGTGCTGGTGGTTCACTGGTTGGATTAGCGCTGGTGAAACATGTTATCAGTCGCGCATTGACGCCTGATGTGCTCGACGAGATTCGCCACAATTACGCTGCCGATCTTGCCATTGACGATCCTCACTTCTGGCAGATGCAACTTCACAAGCGCTATGTGACTCTGATCTGGATTGATGAAGTCTATCCACTCTCCCCGATTCCACTGTCGCATCGTGATCGCCGTGGCTGGGTGGTCATTGAGCGATAATGGGTGCTCCTTCGTAGCTGGAGATGTTCAGCGTTTTCAGTTCCTGCGCTGCGTAGGTGAGGCGATGAAAACGCTGGCAAAATCCTACCTCGTACCAACGATGGATTGACTCGCCCTTTAATCTGTGATATTTTGTGAATGGTTTCACAGAAAGGACGTAAAGGATGACATCGCTATCATTAGATACTCAACCCGCACGGCGCCCCCGAATTGTGATTGTTGGCGCGGGTTTTGGTGGTCTTGCTGCTGCACGTACTCTGGCAAAGGCTCCGGTTGATGTGTTGCTGATTAATCGCACAAATTACCATGGCTTTTGGCCGCTTCTCTATCAGGTTGCGACTGCCGGTCTTGAACCTGAATCGATTGCGTACCCGGTACGGGCTATCTTGCGTCGGTACCGAAATGCCGATTTTCTGCTGGCTGAAGTGCGCGGAATTGATGTTCAGCGCCGGCTCGTGCAGACCGATCTCGGCGACGTCACCTACGACTACGTGATCCTGGCAGCCGGTAGCACAACGAATTTCTTCGGCAATGAACGAATCGCCCATTACACCATGGGGATGAAAGACCTTAACGAAGCCCAACGGTTGCGCAATCACGTGTTACTGTGTTGTGAACGAGCCGCCGCCGAGACCGATCCGGACAAGCGGGCAGCATTATTGACCTTCGCCGTGGTTGGGGGTGGTCCTACTGGCGTCGAGCTGGCAGGTGCGTTTGTCGAGCTGATTCGACACGTCATTCGTCATGACTATCCAATGCTCGATGTCCGTCAGGCGCGTGTTGTGCTGATCGAAGCCACCGACCGCATTCTAGCCTCGTTCCCCGATTCTTTGCAGCGTGCAGCGCTCATGCGTTTGCAGCGCATGGGGGTTGAAGTGCGGCTGAATACACCGGTAGCCGATGCTGATGCAACCGGATTGCGTTTTCGCAATGGCGAGCAGCTCGTTGCCAAAACGGTCGTCTGGGCGGCAGGAGTACGCGGGGCGCCGTTGGCCGATGCGCTTGGCATGCCACTGAGTCGGGGTGCGCGAGTACCTGTGACCCCGATGCTTACCCTTCCCGCAGACGAGCGCGTCTTTGTGATTGGCGATATGGCATATCTTGAAGGCTATCGCCCTGGGGTTGCGTATCCGATGGTGGCGCCGGTAGCTATCCAGATGGGTGAACAGGCAGCGCGCAATATTCTCGCTCACATCAATGGTCAGCCAATGCAACCGTTTCGTTACGTTGACAAAGGGCAAATGGCGACGATTGGACGCAGTGCTGCTGTGCTTGATGCGTTTGGCATTCGCCTGAGTGGTTGGCTGGCCTGGGTTGGCTGGTTGTTTGTGCACTTGATGGCCCTGGTTGGGTTTCGTAATCGGGCACTGGTTCTGCTCAATTGGGCCTATAGCTACTTTACCTATGACCGTGGGGTGCGCTTGATTTTTGGTCTTGGCGCCGAGGAGCAGACAGAAGAGCTGCTACGTCAACAAGATCTGTCACGTTGATGGTGTGTTCTCGGTAGAGATGTTACCCGTTCACGTCACGATTTGAACCACTGTAGGGGTGCGGCGCTACCGCACCTTAAGAGCCTGATCAAACACCCGGCTTTCTCATTAGGCACGCACCGAACCCGTGCGACCATTGCGTGAGGAGGGGGTTCAGCATTCGTTCGCTCCCCCTCGCCCTGTCTCTTATACACATCTGACGCTGCCGACGAC
>JAGHYT010000174.1:0-7007 GCA_017743535.1 Chloroflexus sp. | reverse complement strand
GACGCGCCCGATGGCTTGTTGGGTCTACCGTAGTGGTGAGACCGTTGCGCTTGCAGCGTGAGGTAGTATAGCGGAACTCGGGCAGTTTGTCAAGTGGCGTGTGAAAGGGGGGTGACAGGCTCAGCCGCCCTGGCAGACGTCAGGAGGGAGGAAGTCCGTAGCGTGGGCAGTGGCGCGCTGCTGCCCGCGCCGACGGTGGGTTACGGTCAGGTCTTTGGTCGCTTCCTGATAATGCGCGTTCGCGCCTGGGAGAGGCGGGTTGGACGCTCACCCCTACCGTAGGGCGACAGATGATAAGGATCGTTTGCTCGTGCGCATGATTGGGTCTGTCTAAGCAGTATCCGCACTAGTGCTATCACATATAACTGAGCTATCGGTCGATGCCTGATGCATATCGGGCGATTGTCGCGTAGCTAGCCCTGGTGTTTGCCATTCCTGGGAGGATACGATGAAACCTTTAAAAAGCCCTACGGGAGCGTGAGGGGCGTACTTCGCAGCATGTTCACTGAAAACTTTGAAAACCGCTGAGACTCTGTGCAGGGCAGAGCAACCGGTACGGTATGCTATAATGTATCGAGAGGTGTTTGATACAGCAGAGTAGGAAACTCCGTGCGAGACTTTACCGCCTTAGATGACATTTTCAGCCGTCCCCGTAACGACAATGTCGAACTGTTGAAGGCGTGGGCAGGTACGACCCTTGCCTTCGCCATTATGCAGACTGGGGCGACGAATCTGCTCAGTGGCGAGTTCGTGATCAACCTGATCGTTGCGGCAGTGGTTGCCGGCATCGGCTTTGTTCTCCACGAGCTGGCCCATCGGATTGTGGCCCGTGGTTATGGTGCTCAGGCTCATTTTATTGCAAACGATCGCTGGCTCATTCTCTCGATCCTGATCAGTTTCCTTGGTATCTTCATCGCAGCACCGGGCGCTGTCTGGCATCGCGGACTGTTAACGGTACGCCAAAGTGGGATCATTGCCCTAGTCGGGCCGGTCACCAACCTGGTGTTAGCGGTGGTATTTCTCTTGCTGTTCATTCCGGTTATGTTATTGCGTCCGCCATTCATGGAACTTCTGATCACCATTTGTTATATCGGATTCCGCTTCAACGCCTGGATTGGCCTGTTCAATATGATACCTGCCGGTCCATTCGATGGCGCAAAGGTGCTGGCCTGGGACTGGCGGGTATTTGCCGTTACTGTGGCCGCTGGGGTGGGGCTAACCTTTTTGATCAGTGATACAGTGTTGTTCAACGTTTTACAGACGATCCTACGTGCGTTTTAAGAAGAGGATGCAATGCGTACTCCGCTGATTGCCGGAAATTGGAAGATGTACAAAACGGTTGGTGAAGCAACCCTTCTAGTTCGTGAATTACTGGCTGGCCTCGGTGAACTGACCGACCGTGAAGCGATTGTTTGTCCGCCGTTCACTGCACTGGCCGCTGTTGCGCCGTTACTGACCGATACCCCGCTGGGATTAGGGGCGCAGAATCTCTATCCTGAAGCTCAAGGAGCTTTTACCGGCGAAGTCTCACCACCGATGCTGGTTGATATTGGTTGTCGCTACGTCATTGTTGGTCACAGCGAACGTCGCCAGTACTTCGGCGAGAGTGACTCATTCGTAAACCGTAAACTGCGCGCTGCTCTCGCTTATGGGCTGCGACCAATCGTATGTGTGGGTGAGAGCAAGCCGCAGCGTGATGCTGGCCAGGCAGAGCCAATTGTGACCGCACAGGTTCGGGCAGCGCTGGTTGATGTGACGCCAGAGCAAATGCTTAATGTGGTGATTGCCTATGAGCCGATCTGGGCCATTGGCACTGGCGATACCGCTACTCCTGCCGATGCTCAGGCTATGCATGCCGCGATTCGAGCGACATTGCACGAGTTGTACGGAGCAGAGATCGCAGCAGCAGTACGTATTCAATATGGCGGCAGTGTCAAACCGGATAATATCGATGAATTGATGGCCCAGCCTGATATTGATGGCGCGCTCGTTGGTGGCGCTTCTTTGCAGGCAGCCAGCTTTCTCCGTATTATTCACTATCGATAGATGGAACCTGAACGTAGGTGTACACAACAGGTAAGCAGGCGACGGTACCGTAACCGTTGTCATTTGTGTTTGCGCTTTGCCACTCCTCATCTACCTTCCCTTCTACACAACTCAAGGTATCCATACATCACATTGCCCACTGATCATGCCAACATGCAATGGGCAATGCCTGCGGCTGGTGGCACGCCTGAGAAAACCTATGCAAGAACTCTTGATCATTATCGCGCTGGCTCTGGCTAACGGTCTGTTTGCCGCTACCGAGTTGGCAGTGGTTTCAGCACGACGTGGACGTCTCGAACAACGCGCTGAAGGAGGTCATCGCGGAGCAGCAATTGCACTGCAATTACAAGAAGACCCTGATCGCTTTCTGGCGGCAGTGCAGATCGGGATCACTCTGATCGGAACACTTAATGGTGTCTTCGCCGGAGCGACTCTTGCCATTCAGATTACGCCCTGGATTGCTCGTAATGAATGGCTGGCGCCTTATGCTGTGCAACTGGCCCAACTTCTGGTTGTGTTACTGGTAACCTATCTGTCGCTAGTATTAGGTGAATTGGTTCCAAAACGGATTGCACTGCAAAGCGCAGAAGCGATTGCCACGTTGATGGCGCGTCCTATGTTGTTGCTTGCCCATATCAGCACGCCAGTTATCGCATTACTGAGCGCTTCAACCCGTTTGATATTGATGATGTTAGGGCGGGCGAATGTTGCTGAAGACCGGGTGACTGAAGAGGATATTCGGGCACTGGTGCGTGAAGGAACGGAAACGGGCGAAGTTGAATTGCAAGAGCAGCAGTTTATCGAGCGGGTCTTTCGCTTCAGTGATCGGGCAGTGCGGCATATAATGACACCGCGCCACGAAGTGGAAATGGTTGCCGCCAACCGTACCCTCGGCGAAGTCATCGATGAATTGCTCGCCAGTGGTTACTCGCGCTTTCCGGTGTACGAAGAGACACCCGATCAGATTGTAGGGATTCTCCACGTGCGCGACTTGCTCTTACTCTACCGGAAGAAAGGTGAACACGCGCTAGTGCGCGAGGCCGTTTCACCTCCGTTGTACGTCCCTGAAAATAGTCGAGCGTCGGCATTGCTGACCACATTCCGGCGCAGCCGACGTCACATGGCGCTCGTTGTGGGCGAATTAGGGGGGATTGAAGGCATTGTTACCTTGGAAGACGTTTTGGAAGAAATCGTCGGTGAAATTGATGATGAATACGATGATGCAACCCCGCCGCCCATCATACGGCGTGAAGATGGTTCTTATCTGGTCGAAGGTGCCTTGCCGATTGATGAGGTCCGTACCTTGCTTGAAGTTGATGAATTGCCCGATGAAGAGACCTACCGCTACGAGACATTGGCCGGTCTGGTGATCAGTCTCATCGGCCAGATTCCGCGCGCGGGTGATGTGACTCATTGGGGCGGATGGCGCTTTGAGGTGGTCGATATGGATGGCTTACGAGTCGACAAGGTATTGATTTCACGTGAGTTGAAAACAGAGTAACGCTATCATTGTTTATCGTCGCCAAGAGCGTAATGGATTCCAGGGCTTTTCAACGTTTTGACCCTACCTGGTAAGGTATGGTAGGTGTGCTTTCACCTCGCAGCCCGCTTGCGGGGGCGAGGGTAGGGTGATAGAGTGCTGATGCGCCAGCCGATGGGTTTCGGCCATCCCTGCCCGACGCGGGCCTCCGGCCCGCGCACTCAGGGCAACTGGTGTCGGGGTAGGCGTCCAAGCCGTCTGCCGTATCGAGTATGTCTGCCCGACACGGGCCGGAGGCCCGCGCACCCAGGGTAACTGGTATCGGGGTAGGCGCCCAAGCTGTCTGCCGTATCGAGTATGTTTGCCTGAAGCTGGCCGGAGGCCCGCGCACCCAGGAAACCTTTTGTCGGGGTAGGCGCCCAAGCCGTCTGCCGTATCGAGTATGTTTGCCTGAAGCGGGTCGGAGGCTCGCGCACCCAGGAAACCTTTTGTCGGGGTAGGCGCCCAAGCTGTCTGCCGTATCGAGTATGTTTGCCCGACGCGGGCCAGAGGCCCGCGCACCCAGGGCAACTGGTGTCGGGGTAGGCGCCCAAGCTGTCTGCCGTATCGAGTATGTTTGCCCGACGCGGGCCGGAGGCCCGCGCACTCAGGGAACCCAATGCGGGCCGCTGGCCCACGCTTTCAGGTAACAGCCTGTTAGCCGACGCAGATTTACCCCCGCTTGCGAGAGGCTAGATGTGTTGCAAGTGAGGGCGAGGAGGATAGCGTAAGCGGCTGAAACCTCTCCCCCTTCCTCTTCCCAGGTAGAAGAGGAAGGGGTTGGGGGAAAGGTGAGGGGGTTAGCCCCTCATTGTGCCCAGATTGGCCAGCGATCTTGGGCCGTGTTTTGGGTAACCTGCTGGACGATTACTCCATCACCGACATTGAGAATGTATATCTCAAAGTCACCATCACGGTCGCTGGCAAACGCGAGTTGTCGGCCATCTGGCGACCAGGTTGGCGCCTCGTCAATCCCCGAATGATTGGTCAGACGCCGCACATTGCTGCCGTCGGTGTTCATAACATAGATCTCCCAGTTCCCATCGCGGTCACTAGCAAAGGCAATCGTCTTCCCATCAGGTGATACACGGGCAAACCGGTCGTTGACCGTATTATTGCTCAGATTACGAATGCTACGTAGTTCGGCGTAGGCAAAAAGATCATCAATTTGGTAGAATTGTATATCAGCCCGATAAATCTGGAAGTTACCGGTACAGTTGGTGACCCAGAAGAGGTTACGGCCATCTGCCGACCAGGATGGGGTTTCAACATTGCATGGTCGATCATAGTTCGTAATCGGACTCGCGTAGCCCCGCAGCGGGACATTCAAGCGGCGCATGTAGAGCTGTGGAATGCCCTGGCGCTCAGAGACAAACACCATCAGGTTGCCATCGGGTGAGACGACCGCGTTATACTCGCTGCCTGGAATTGTCGCGTAGTCATTGTCTGGTGGTGGGAAGGCCCCGTCGTTATTGCTGTAGCTGATACGAATCACGTTGGCGCCGCTTGCCTGCTCGCCCGCATCGGCGGCCACGTGATTGAGTAGATAGACTTGGCGGTACTGCGGACTATTCCGTCGTGAATCGACGACCAGAAATTGTTGCGTCGGTTCCCAGCTTCGCCGCCACGAGTAGGCGACCGTTTCACCGTTGTTAAAGGTCAAACGTCGACCACCGCCGTTGAACGTCGCCCGGTACAGTTCCCAATGGCTACCGGTATCGATATTCGAGGCATAGATCAGCGGGGTCACCGGATCAGGAGCAACCCAGGGTGCACCCAAATGGGGATAACGCCACTGGAAGTAGTGTTGACCAACATTCCCCATTTCGACCTGGTAGCCGGGCGGATTATCCGGCGTGTAGGTCAACACCCGTCGTTCAAAGAGTTGCACCAGGACATCGCGCTCAGTATCGCCAACAACTGCCCGTACCCAATAGGGATCGGTGATGGGATAACCCATGGCAAACAGCCAATCCACAATCGGCGCCGTAACCACCCGCCCATTTTCGACCACGCGACCACGAGCATTCATAAAATCCCAGAAGACACGCGGAATGTTGTGACCGGTCACGCTATTGTATTGCACAATCGTTGTTTCAGGACGCGCCAGATCGTCACGGATACCGATATTCCCACCCCGCGCAATTGTGGTATTGACACGCTGGTTGAGGCGAGATAGATCACGGTAACCGTTATCGACGGTCGCAATACCGACAAAGTCACGATAACCGGGAGCGATGGTATTGGCAACCCGTGGATTACCGGCCACCGGAACATCAGAACCATCACGATTCAGAACGTCGAAGGGAGAATCGCCAATCTGCATGCGACCACTGATCAACTCCTTGACCAGCAGACCGTTGGTGACGATACCGTCACTTGGATTGTTAATCTCCATCCGCGCCTTGTCGAAATATTGAACGGTACGTATTGAGTTAGGGCTTTCCCGGTAAAATTCGCCGTAGTCAAACCACGGCCCTGGCCCCCAATACCAGGTGCGTCCACCTCGGACTGACTCACTGTCGGTACGGCTCCAGACTGTCGCAAAGCGTGGATCGACAAAACTGGTGCGACCAGAGAAAGGAGCGGCAGCCAGGGGTGCTGTACCACTGAGCAGCAATGCTCCAATCAGGGCAATCAAACTCCAAACAACTCTTGGCCGGCACATAGACGCCTCCTTGTGTTAGTGTTGTTATATACCCTGTAGACGACATTATAATCGGCAAAGTTCCTGTATCCATCTGATAATAGCATTAAAATTTTATAAAAACAAGGTGATATGTAATAGATAAATCTTTCGTTTTGCAGAAATATTTTTGTGAAAATTTATGCAAACTTTAAAAATATAAAATTATTAGAAAACAGTTAAAAATTTTGCGACCAACCAAACCGCCCTATAAAAATAGTAAACCGTTGCGTGTAAAGAATATTTTATTTTCGTGGAGAATATATCGCTATCATGTCGCGAGGTTACTACGTGCGGTTAGTGAATTATAGATATTTAGATTGAGCATGAATATGTTGTGCAATCATCGCCACTCTGTCGTTCTCACTCATAAGTGAAGCCTTCTCAGGGGCGATAGATGGAGTTTCCCGACAACCTATAACCCGTTACCACATTGATTGGGAGCTGTGGGTTCCCAACTTGCCCTAAGATCCCCGTGTGGATGCGGAAGAGATGCTGGGGGAAGGGGGAACGATGAGGGGGCTCCAGCATCGACAGAGCACCTATCAACGCTGATCGTGCTCAGGGGCGCAGACCCTGCTGGCGGAGATGCTCATCCACCCAAGCTGCATCTTCAGGCGACAACTTGATTTCAGGATGTGCACGATAATCTATCAGATCGTCATATGCGCCATACTCGTAGCAGCGCTCAAAGACTGCCTGTAGGTCTAACACCACATCCGGATCGGGTGCTTGCAGCGGAATGGCGATCCGTGG
>JAGHYT010000173.1:0-7092 GCA_017743535.1 Chloroflexus sp. | reverse complement strand
CAATCCGAC
The DNA here is from genome assembly GCA_017743535.1 of Chloroflexus sp. Classification (GTDB taxonomy): domain Bacteria; phylum Chloroflexota; class Chloroflexia; order Chloroflexales; family Chloroflexaceae; genus Chloroflexus. The sequence continues at coordinate 7,083 of JAGHYT010000173.1, read as the reverse complement.
CGGCATCGCGACCGACCCGATTGGGATCAAGGCGGACCGAGCCGTAAAAGCGCTGTGGTGGGGATGGTGCCGGGTGAGAGGGCGGCGGTGAATCCGACGGAAGCGGGGTCGGATGGGACGGCAGCGGATGGGTCGTCGGGGGCAGATCACGCTGCACGACCTCGGCCGGACGTGCGGCCTGGGCATCGGCGTCCAGTTGCCGACGGGCGATATCCGGTTTGACGATGACTCCGGCATCATCAACGGTGAGCGTGATCCGCTCGCCGGCGCGTAGCCCCAGATACCGCTCCGTCTTTTCGTCGTAGCGTTCGGCGTAGGCAAAGGTCTCCGTTGCCCAGGTGAGCGAGGCGATGCCATCTTGGATCGCACTGATGAGCACCTCGGGGCCTATCAGTCGTGGGAGATAGAGGTAGGTGGCAAAATCTTCCACAAGCTGACGCACTGACACATGCTTCCCCCGCCAGAGCGGTATCCGGTCCAGATAATCGCGCAGGATGGTTGCGCCCAGTCGGGTCAGGACCAGCTCCTCGTGTTGCAATCGCTTGAAGGCACGAACGGCCAGCGCACCGTCTCCGCTGAGACGAATAGCTTGCCACGTGATCGGGGATTGCGGCGTTGCTTGTTCGGGAACCAGCAGCCAGCAATAGACCTCCGGCAAGCGGGCTTCCACGGTCTGCCTGGCGTTCTTGTGTTGGTTCTCGGCCTGCTTGACCTGAAACAGAGTAAGGTTCAGCGTCTCTTTCTCATTCAGGATCGACTCCCAGGCCAGGAATGTGCGCAGCGCCCCGTCGAGGTCTGGGAGCCGCGCCTTGTCGGCGGCGAGGAAGACCAGCGTATTGCGGTAGTGACGCGGCGCCGACCCACGCGACTCGAGCAAAGTACGTGCGGTTTGCTCGGCAGCATTCCCCGTCCCTTTGCTGTACGGATGATCGGTTGACAGGATCACCAGACGAGTTTCGAGATCGTCTGGTACATCGGCACCTGAACGCGGCAGCAAATGCACCCGTGAGAAACCTCCCATTGCACGTGCGTACTCACGCAGGTACTTTTCCAGCTCCATGGCCACGGCATCTGGATTGCGGCGCAGTTGTTCGGCGCGATCTTCGGCCATTTTGGTGACCGTCGGCTGGGTATCGTACCAGTAATGGGTTCCATCCTGGTACAGGTACGTTGCGGTTGCGGCGAGTCGGCGCAGCGCATCACCGAAGACGGAGGGCGACTCACCCGGCATGACGCAGCCGAGCTTAATACGACGTTCTTCCAACCCACGCCGCGACATTGTGGACTTCGGAGCAGAACCCAGATAGATAGTACGCGCCACGCGCCGCGTTGCTGACACCTTACCCAGTCCGGGTACCTCGCGGTCAATGCTCAGCGGCAGCGCGTTCGGGCCGTCAACATCCTTCTGAATAATCGGCGCCCAGTTGTCGGAAAGGTAGCGCGTCAGTTCAAACTGCACCCGCGAATCGTCGATAGGAATCGTCGATGGCAGGATCAGCGGACTGCGGTCACCTTTTTCCCATAGGCAGTGAATCACCGCCGCCATCAGACGCAAGACGCCACGGGTGCGCTGGAACTTGACCAGCGTTGACCAGTCTTCGTAGAGGCGGTCAAAAATCTCAGGATGGATCGGGTACGCCTCCTTGATCCGTCGTTCGTACTCTGTGTTGCGACACTCCGGCGGGAACTCAGCGGCATGAGTCGTGTACAACTCGGCAAAGGCCCGCGCCGTCACATCACGATACTTGAAAGCCTCTGGACCGGCGAGCGGTTGGAACAACCGGCGGCGCACGATTTCAAACCCCTCTTCGGCGGTGGCCGGACGCCACGACGACTCGACACGCCCGACCACGTTCCGCAGCCGATCCAGTGCTTCACGACCACGGATCCCGCCGACTTCCACATCATCGACCGGTGAGGAGGTTGCTGTATCAGAAGCCGGCAGCGAGATGACCAGTAAACAGCGATTCGCCAGTTTTGCCGACTCGGTCAGCGCCTGCGCAAAGGTGAACTGCGTCTCGAAACTTCCTCCCGGCAGATCGCTCTGGTCGTGGAGCTGGCGGGCATAGGCAACCCATTCGTCAATCAGGATGAGACAAGGGCCATAGGCATTGAACAACTCACGCAGCCGGTCACCGGGGTTGGTGGCGCGTTCGTCGTCGTGAGCAATCCGGGCATAGGCATCTGGGCCGCCAAGCTGATACGCTAGCTCTCCCCACAGAGTCCGCACGACCGTCCCATCGGGTTTGACCGTTGGGTTGCCGGGCGATAGTTTATTGCCGACCAACACCACCCGCCGCACCTTTGGTAACTCCGTCACACTGGCCTCGGTGAGCACCGTATCCACACCGGGCAACTCCGCAGGACGATACCCGGAAAAGAGATGATACAGCGCCAGCATCGAGTGGGTCTTCCCGCCGCCGAAGTTGGTCTGCAACTGCACCACCGGATCGCCGTCCTTGCCCGTGAGTCGCTTGACGGCGCCTACCAGGAGTCGCTTCAGGCTCTCGGTGAGATAGGTACGACGAAAAAACTCGATCGGATCGCGATACTCGTCACTCCCTTCACCGAGATGCACCTGCCACAGATCGGCAGCAAACTCGGCCTGCTGGTAGCGTCCGCTCGCCACATCGGGATGCGGCGTCACGACCTCGCGCCAAGGCTTGAGCATGCCACTGGCCGCAGCCTCGATCAGCGAGCCGCCCGCCTTGCGCTTTTCGCTCCGCACCTGCTCGTCAAACCGGACGCGGAGCAGATCGAACTTCATTCGTTCGATTTCATCAGCCTGCGCCGTGGCGGAAACCGCCGCAAGCAATCGGGCTGCTGAGTCAAGCGCCCGGTAGGTATCGTCGGTTGAGAACGACTCCTGGTGTGCCCATTTGTTGCGCCACTCGCGCAGCTCACTGACCAGACTACGTTCGGTAAATCCGAGGGTCTGACGAAACACCTCATTCCACTGCTCCCACATGATCTTCAGCAGTGCCGCAGTATCGAGATGAGGGGTATCATCGTCACGCCAGGCCAGCTCATTGCGCCAGGTACTGGTGACGCTCGTCACCCAATATTTGCCGTAGTGATTCTGCAACTCACGCTCGATGAAGGGTTGTAGCCCCTGACGCAGCAGGTCGAGCGCTTTCCCGATCCGTTCCTGGTTGGTGATGGCCATGCATTCCTCCTTGTGAGCAGCGAGTGGCAATGTGAGTCATTACGATGTGAACAGCACGGGAACAGGGGCTAACGCATTTTCCCGGCGGCTATCCAGCAAGAGTGGGACGCCCGCATACCAGAGGGCGATAATGGAGAAACCTCCTTCCCTATCTTACTCCACATCTCGCACTCCTCTCGTACCAACACATTATATAAAAGAAATATGCTACCTGCCAGCGTTGAATGGAACCCGATGGCCGATCCGTAGAGGCACGGTGCCGCCTGGTGGGCATAGTACCACTGTGACCATACCACCTGCGCCTGTCGTCCCGCCGCCATTGTGGGGATAGGGATGCGTCGCATCGTTCGGACTCACCGTGATTGTGGCAGGCGGCGACCACCACGATGTGGCCAGGTCGGCGGCCAGCGTTCCCTGCAAGCACCGTCGTGTTCCCTACAGAACGGAACGGCGACGACCATCCCTGATTGGCCGCTCCCTAGATGGCGCGGAGTGGTGCTGCGGCCCATTCGGGATACGCCTAGCGGGTCTCGTGCGTCCACCCTCCTGCGTCGGTGAGCGGAACGGGGTGAACGGATGTGGGCGGTACGGCACGCGGGTGGCGCGATGAGAGCTGGTTCTTCGTGCCAGAAGTAGTATAAGCTGGTACAAGTCCCGCAATTGTTACTGACAACGATGACCGATCAGATGGCGATCCAGGTTAACGTTCATCTCCAGAACCGATTCCCCTCAGTGCTTGACAAACGACCTCACCTGTCGCATCATAAGAGCGTGAAAAATAGCACGATCTCGTACAAAAGCCGCAGGTTTCGGCAATTATATCGATTGGGCGAACGGGGGATTCACGCCCTCGCCGTTCTGGTCGTGATCGAGCTAGGGTTCCTTAGCCCGCTGAGCTGTGTTTTGCATTGTTTCATTCACGACCTCCTGCGCGAGCGTGGTCAGGCCAGCATTTTTCTCTGCGACGCTCCATCATCGTCATCTACAATACCTGAGCATGAGTTGCCGACATCGTCGCCTATCGAAACAGTGCGACCACGGGCGGTTTTTGAAACGCTGCCACCAGCGCAAATGATCACTCTTGTGATCATCGTTGTGATACTGCTGTTTCATCTGTCTCACCCCTCACTTTTACCCAGACTCTCCTGTGCTCCTCCGACACCGCCACCGCGCACCCTCCCAATTTTCCTGGCTGCTTGATTGTTTAAACCCTGGCTTAGACGTTGTCGGTCTTTCTTTGGGATAGGTGCGTTCAAGTGAATAAGGAGGACACCAATGAACCGTTTGAGTGCATGGCTGTTTACCCTTTTTCTGATCGCTGTCATCACCGGCTGCGGTGGTGGTAATCAGGCCACTTCGTCATCAACCTCGGCATCAACCAACGAACTGCCAGCGGCGCTCCGTGACACTTCGATCTCGGCCAAAGGCGATGTCCAGAAAGGGAAAGAAGTTTTCGGTCAGTGTACTGCCTGTCATACCACCACGAAAGAAGTGCTTGTTGGGCCAGGACTGGCCGGTGTACTCAGCCCCAGTGGCCCGTCGTTACCTAAAGGAGTAGATTACAAAGGTCGGTTGCCAAACGGTAAAGAGCGAAGCGAAGCCAATATCGCCGAATGGATTCGCACTGGCGGCAGTGGTCGGATCGGGTACATGCCACCACATGACCTTACCGACCAGCAGATGGCTGATCTGATGGCTTACTTACGTACCCTGAAGTAACCTGCGACCAACCGGCGACGATCCTGATGATCGCCGCCGGTTGTGCTTTGTCACCCGTCAGGAAACGATATGCAGCGCTCTTTCCTAATTGGATTGGCTGGCCTCTTTATCCTTTTCTACTTTGCGCTGGTACAAGCAGACTACTTAGTTAACAGCGCCGTACAACTGATCCGACCATTTCACCAACCCACTGCACCGATTTACGAGCTACTTCACGTGATCGACCATCAAGATCAATCGGCGATTCGCAATGTTGCTGGTCAGCTTCGTCAACCGGCTGCACTCCATCTGCTAAGCAAAGCCTGGCAACAGGCTCAACAACCACCGATGATTGTCCTTGGCCCATACCGAACACCTTCATGGCCGCTCCCAGGTACCGAACTGCGCATCCCGCTTCAGATTACCTGTCACCACGGCAAAGAACGGTTTGAGGTTACAGTAACCTTTACCGCACGAGGCTGGCAGGTCACTGAGATTCGGCTTCCATTCGTAGGGCGATGAGCGAATGTGTAGACTGGTATCCGAACCGGAACTAGCACTCGTCGCAGTGTCGGTTGTGGTTCAGAGTATAATACGCAGCAACAATCATTATCGCTGTTGAACGCAAAGGAACAACCATGGCAGAGCTACGTGATTTCCTCGAAATTCCCTATGAACAGTTGGAAGAGCTGAACTTGAGCGTCAAGCGCCAGCGCCTGGCCAGAGTCTCGCTAGAGGTGATGCGCGAAGAACGGATGCGCTACCTGACCGATGAGCGCCGGATCAAGGCGGTCACCGTCTGTTTTACCGATCTCGAAGGCCGGTTGCACATGCTCGATTACGACAAAAAGTTTCTGTTGACTTCGGCTGACAACCTCACGTTTGATGGTTCGTCGGTACGTGGCTTTTCGGTGCAGGCCGAATCGGATCTGCGGCTCGCGATTGACTGGTCGGCCTTCTATTGGCTACCGGCTGATATTTTTGGGCCAGGGAAAGTTCTGGTGTTTGGGTATGTGCTCAATCAAGATGGTACGCCATACGAAGCCGATTTGCGTGGACGGCTGCACCGCTACGTGCAGGAATTGTACCAGCGTGATGGTATCACCTGTAACATTGCGGCTGAGATCGAAGGGTTCTTGTTCAAAGGTCGCAACGCCGAGCAACGCTTCCGCGAAACCGGTGAGTTTACGATGGTCAGCACCGGTGGCTATTACCACTCGCTACCCGGCGATCCGCTCCGTCAGTTTATCGACATGGCAGCGGAAGCGCAGCGAGCAATGGGGTTTGAGAATGAGAAAGATCACCCAGAGGTGGCGCCGTCGCAGTTCGAGATGAACTACAGCTACACCGAAGCCACGATTGCTGCCGACCAGATTCTCCTGTACAAGTTGATCTGTCGTCAGGTAGCCAGCAAGCTCGATATGACGGCCTGTTTCTTACCCAAGCCCGTTACCGGTGTGAATGGTAATGGAATGCACACGAACATCTCGCTATCGCGTCAGGGCGTCAATCTCTTCTACGATGCCAATGGCCCTGAACACCTCTCAGAACTGGCTTGGAGCTTCATTGATCGCATTCTCAATAGTGCTCAGGATCTCTGTTTGATCTTGAATTCGAGCGTCAACGCATACCGACGGCTCGATCCTCATTTCGAGGCACCCAATCAGATCAAAGCCTCACCGACTGACCGCGGCTCGATGATCCGCATTCCGATCGGCAACGCTCGCTCGGCTCGGATTGAAGTGCGCTCAATTGCTCCTGATGCCAACCCCTATATGGCGATCTATGCCTTACTGCGCACCGGTCTTGAAGGACCACTACCAACTACTGATGTTCGTAATGGTACAGCAACCCTTCCCGACAACATCTACGACGCCATTACCAACTTCCGCCAGAGTGCATTCATGGCAAGTATTCTCGGTGAAGGGGTACACAGCCGGTTTGCCGATCTCAAGCTGATCGTTGCCGACCGTTGTCCGCGGAAGTTAGGGACACTGATCAAGCGTGCCGAAGTGCAATTTCACCACGAAGTAACGAATCAGTACTTGTGGAGCCGGTTTTAAATACTGCCTGACGATGTGCAAAAGGGAACGCAATGGCGCGATCCCTTTTTCTTGATCCTGATAATAAATACAAAGGGGTATTACAACGCCACAATTGCCGCAGCTAGCACGAAGCAGTACCAGTACGTGTACATCATGTACGAGACGTGATCGGCA
>JAGHYT010000172.1:0-7133 GCA_017743535.1 Chloroflexus sp. | reverse complement strand
CCTGCCGGTTGGTCACAGGGAGTAAACGGACTGCGCCTGCTGTTAAACGGAGACATAACATTACTAAGTGACTGGTTTGTTGGGCCGAGCCGGGTGATTCCAAACACGATCAACGAGTTTCCGCTGTTTAGTTTTCTTTATGCCGACCTGCATCCACATCTGATTGCCTTACCGTTATCACTGCTGGCGATTGCCTGTGGCTGGCAGTTGATCCGTCGCCCTAGCAAGGCACTTTGGGCACTCAGTGCATTAACATTGGGAACGTTGGCGGTTACCAACTCGTGGGACTTTCCAACGTACGGGCTGCTCAGTGGATTGGCGATCATTGCTGGCGCTGTTCGCCGCCACGGTTGGCGTTGGCAACCACTCACCCTTGCCATTGTGCACGCGATAGGTCTGGGGGTCGGATCATTACTCCTCTTTACGCCATTTTTCGATCGCTACTGGCCGATGGTACGTGGCCTTGGATTTGTCACGGCTGGCGTTACCCTACCATTCGACTATTTCCTCATCTACGGCCTACCACTCATCATCGTAGTACCGGTCATTATTGGTGCGGCGGTACAGCGCTGGCACAGCCGGATGCAGGCGAAACCGGGGATGCTACTGGTAAGCGGATTGGGGATCGTTATCATTCTGAGTGCTGCGTTCCCCGAACTTACGCTGCGTTTGTGCTTGCTGATTGTGTTCCTCCTCACCACAGCGTTGTTGGTCCGGCGGGCAGCAGGAGCACCGGCCTGGTATGCGCTGTTCCTGGCCTGGATGGCCTGGGCGGTATCACTGGGCATCGAGACCGTGTACATCCGCGATCATCTTGATGGCAGCGAATGGTACCGCATGAATACCGTGTTTAAGTTTGGCCTGCATATTTGGGTGTTGTTAGGACTGGCGGCCGCTGGTCTCTTACCCAGACTCTTACGTCACCTGATGATGCGTCACGGTACCGGCGCAATGGCAGCCAGCATCGTAGTTATCGCCATTCCAGCACTGATTGCCGGGAGTTACTTACCGGTTGCTATTCCATCACGGATTGCGACCCGTTTTGCGGTTGATACCGGACCAACGCTCGATGGCATGGCCTTTATGGAACAGGCAACGTTTACTTACGATTGTAACGCTTTTGGCGGGTGTGAACCGAACACGACCGCAGTTCAGATTGATTTACGCGGTGATGCAGCCGCCATTCGCTGGCTCAATCAGCAGATCGATGGCACACCGGTTGTCTTGCAATCGAGTCTCTGGTTCTACCGAGCTTATGGGATTCGGGTTGCAGCAGCTACCGGTTTACCGACGGTGATCAGTGCCCTGCATGCTGATGAACAGCGTGACCCGGTAACAACTAGCAGAAGAGTGCGCGATGTTGAAACATTCTTTACCACCACCAATCCGGAGGTTGCTTTACGGATTCTGGCCCGGTACGATGTTGATTATGTCTATGTTGGTGGGGTGGAGCGCGCCTTCTACCCGACCGGGTTAGCCAAGTTTGCCATGTTGCGCGATCGCTACCTGCGACCAGTGTACGAGCAAGACGGGGTGACGATTTACGCTGTGCCGCCGTTACCCGATAGTTATCGCTTCTTAAGCGCTGAAACACCACCAGTTGCACCTCCACCTCCTCCGCCGCCAAATGAGCCGGTGATTGATCTCTCTGAACTTGAAGCGGCAGTGGCTGCGCAGCCAACCAATGCACCACTGGCATTTGGCCTCGCCGATGCCTATCGTCGCCAGGGACGGCTTGCTAAGGCAGCTCAGATATTGGCAACGGCTGCGGCAGCCAACCCAAACGATGTTGGGCTACATCATCTTTGGGGCGACATTTTAGCCGAAGCTAGACGGTACGAAGAAGCAGAACAAGCCTATCTGGCAGCAATCAAGGCCAGCCCAACAGCCGGGAATTACAACAAACTGGCAACGGCGCTGCTTGATTGGGGATGGCTTGATAAAGCGGAGATTGCACTTGGGCAGGCAATGAGCGCTGATCCAAACGTACCCGACCCCTACTTCCAACTGGCCCGCCTCTTTCTGGCCCGTAATCAGCCGCGACTGGCGCAAGATGCGTTGCAGCGCTATCTGCAACTGGCGCCAGACGGACGTTGGGCCGCCGAAGCCCGACAGATGCTGGCGCAGCTCAACGGAGGACAGCCATGAGCGGGCTGGCAGGTGAGGTTTTGGTCTGGTGGCTAACGGCGCAGCTCTTTACCATCGTTGGCTGGCCGGCTGCTGTTCGGTTGTTTGGTCATCTTCCGGGGATGGCCTTTGCCCTGGCCCGCCCGCTCGGCCTGCTGCTTACCGGATTTACCGCGTGGTTGCTGGCAATGCTCGGCTTGGGCCGCTTCGAGTTACCGCTGATTGTGATCTGCCTGCTCGTAACCGGCGTGAGCGGGTGGTTCTGGTTATGGCGCGACACGCAACGCCGCTTACCGCCACTCAATGCAGTGATAAGCGGTGAAACGATCTTTCTCATCACGCTTATCGGGATGGTCTGGCTGCGGGCACACGACCCCACACCGTGGGGAACCGAGCGTCCAATGGATTTTGCCTTTTTCAATGCCATCCAGCGGAGTGGTCTCTTTCCACCTAAAGACCCGTGGCTGGCCGGATACAGCATTAACTACTACTATTTCGGTTATCTACTGATGGCTGTTCCGGCGATGGTGAGTGGCTTACCATCGGCAACAGCGTACAACCTGGCCCTCGCACTATTGGCCGGAATGACAGCCCAGAGTGCTGCCGGTCTCATTGAGGTACTATTGAACCTGCTTCGACGACCACCACCCGGCTTTATCCGGAGCACACTCGGCATCTTGGGTGCGCTCATGATCCTGGTTGCCGGCAATCAATCGGGAGCAATCCAGGTCATTGTAGGTGACGAACGGGCAGTGGTACTTGATGACCGTCAGTTGATGACGGCATTGGGGCAGGCATTGCGGGGTGAATCCGTCATTGTGTTGCCATATCCGACGAACGCACAGGATTTTGGTGTTGTAGAGGGCTGGCGGCGATCTGACAAATGGAACAACTTTAATTGGTGGTGGCCATCGCGTTCGTTGTGGGATAGCTACACCATTGCTGGTGAACCGCCACGGCGTGAGCGCCGCTATACGATTACCGAGTTCCCCTTCTTTAGCCTGCGGCTTGGCGACATGCATCCGCATGTGATGGCATTGCCTTTCGCAACTCTGGCAATCGGTCTGGCACTGGCGGTTAGTGCGCTGGCAGGTTCTGGCCATGCACCGACCGACACTGGCAACCGGCGTACCGACTGGTTCATCCGCATCTTACACGGGGTCATCCTGGGCAGTCTCTACGCAATAAACAGTTGGGAATTACCAACCTACCTCCTGCTCTACTGGGGAAGTCTGGCGCTTGTATACTGGCAATCACATGCGGTATTTCGGTGGTGGCAATGGCTCCGCGAGGGTGTTATCAGCATCTTCATCGCTGCTGTCATGTTTCTCCCTTTTCACCTCACCTTTCGAGCGCCGGTTGGCGGCGCCACTCCCTGGCTTGATATACCTCTGCTTGGACGGCTGACCAGCATTATCGGCATTTACCTTGGTGAGCGGAGCGGCTGGCACAATTTCGTCATTATCTTTGGCCTGATGGCCCTGCCGATTACTGCCGGTAGTTACCTCTACCCATCCGGTATGGCAAACACCACCGAGTCTGAGGCAGCAACGCCCCGCTGGTTACGCTGGTTGCCGCTGATACTCTTGATCGGCGGTCTCCTGGTCGGCTTTCCACTGCTCGCACTCAGTGGTCTGGCAGCGTACACCGGGTGGCGTGCGCTTACCGCATCTGACAGCGGATTTCGTTTTGGTATGCTGGTCACTGCTCTCGGTAGTATCATTCTGTTCGGTGTTGAAATCATCTACATCCGTGATGTCTTTGAGGGCTTATCGGCCCGGATGAATACCGTTTTCAAGTTCTACTATCAGGTCTGGCTGCTCTGGAGTATCCTGGCGCCGGTCGCGCTCTGGTGGGTTTGGATGCAGGCGAATGGTTGGCGTCGCCTTGTCGCTAGCCTAGTCAGTACTGGTACACTGCTGCTACTGACCGGTGCATTTATCTATCCATGGCTTGTCGTGCGCGATATAGCACAAGGGCCACTGATCGGGCTAAACGGTTATACCCCTCGTGAACAAACGGCAGCAGGAGCGGCGGCAATTGCCTGGTTGCGTCGTCACGCACCGGCAGGCAGTGTCGTCCTCGAAGCGGTAGCGGTGGAAAACGAAGCAGCAGTCGCAGCAGGACGTGAGGCGCCGCGTTGTGGTGGTTCGTACAACTGGCAGGGTTTTGGTGGGGTAGCCGCAGCGAGTGGCTTCCCCACGGTGCTGGGATGGGTAGGCCACGAGATGCAATGGCGTGGCGGCGACCCTAAGGCGCTCGCCGAGCTAGGGCCACGTTGCATCGCCGTTGATACCATCTATCGAAGCGGTGATCTCAACCGAATTCGCTCGTTGATCGAACAGTACGACATCGATTACATTTACGTTGGCGGATTAGAGCGTGAACGATATCCGACCGAAAGTCTGGCAATCCTGGCGCAGGTCGGAAATATCGTATTCGCCCAAGATGAAGTCGTTATCTATCGGGTAGTGCGGTAGACTGGCGGTACTTGAGATTGAGTTGCAATATCTCGACCAGACCTCCAGCAAGATGGATGTATACTGATCATGGATAGATTTGTGAACACTGCGAGAAAGGTTGCCCATGCCCAGAGCTAGCGATTACGATGTGATTATCGTTGGTGGCGGTCACAATGGTTTGACCTGTGCCGGGTATCTGGCCAAAGCCGGCAAGCGTGTATTGGTGCTCGAACGACGCCCCATTGTGGGTGGGGCCGTCTGCACCGAAGAGGTCATTCCCGGTTACAAGATTGATGTTGGCTCATCAGCCCATATCATGATCCATCTGACGCCGATTGTGCGTGATCTCGAACTCGAGCGTTACGGTCTCGAGTACATTGACATGGATCCGTATGCCTTCTATCCGCTTCCCGATGGTAGTGGTGCGATCTACTTCTACCGCGATGTAGAGCGTACCTGCCAGAGCATCGCCACCGTTAGTCCGCGCGATGCCGAGGCTTATCGGCGCTTTCTTGATTTCTGGACACCACTGAACGAAGCGGTTTTCAACGTTTTTCTCAATCCACCATCGGTCACCCGGCTGTTTGGCAAAGTAGCTTCCAGCATCCCCTACTTGCCCAAAGCAGAACGAAAAGTGCTTGAAGTCACGCGACGGCTCTTTACCAGCTATGCGCAACTCATTGAAGAGACGTTTGAAAGTGAGGCAATGCGGGCTGCTATGACCTGGCTGGCTGCACAAAGTGGGCCACCACCAGATGAAATCGGCGCCGGCGATTTCTTTGGCTGGCATGCAATGCTCCATTACAGTGGTGCGAAACACCCGCGTGGTGGTTCGGGTATGCTGACCCAGGCGATGGCCCGTTCGCTCCAGGCTATGGGTGGTGAAGTGGTGCTCGATGCACCGGTACGTCGTATTCTGGTTCAGAATGGACGTGTACAGGGGGTTGAGACGGCTGACGGACAGCGCTACTCGGCGCCGATTGTTGTGTCAAATGCTCATGTCCTGACAACGTTCTTACAACTGGTGGGTAGTGAACACCTCAGCCCCGAACTGGTGCGTCGCCTCAAACACATTCGGATTGGGAATGGTTTTGGCATGACGGTGCGTTGTGCCGCTGAAGAACTGCCCGATTATATTGCGGCGCGTAGCTATGGTCGGCCACACGAAAGTCACCACGGGCTGCAACTACTTAGCCCAAGCATGAATTATGTACGGCGAGCTTACGAAGACTATCTACGCGGCGAACCGAGTCGGGAACCAGCGGTCATTGCTATGACTTTTTCGGCGATTGATCCCGATGTTGCCCCACCCGGTAAACACACTGTCTTCCTCTGGGCACAATACTTTCCGTACAAGCTTAGTGATGGCCGGCACTGGGATGACATTCGTGAGTCGGTTGCCGACTCCATTCTCGAAGTTCTGTACCGCTATGCGCCAAATATGCGCGGTAAGATTATCGACCGTTTTATCCAAAGCCCGCTCGACCTCGAACGCCGGATCGGTTTGCTACACGGCAACGTGATGCACGTCGAGATGAGCTTTGACCAGATGTTCTTTTTCCGGCCACTGCCAGAGCTGGCCCGTTATCGCACACCGATTCGTGGGCTTTATCTGACCGGCGCTAGTACCCATCCAGGCGGTGGCGTTTTCGGCGCGAGCGGCTACAATACGGCTCGTGTCGTACTGGCCGATACGCACACTCGTCGCTGGGGGCCACTGGCCCTTGGCGTCGGTGCACTTGCTGCCGGAGCAATACTGGCGGGGAGGAAGTTATTACGACCGTAATCGGTCGATAAATTGGGCGCAAGGAAAAGATTTGTGGAAGTGGTCGTCGTTATCAATAGGATATTGCTCTTCCGCACGCGGTAGCGGTATCAGATGTAACGACGTCCATTAGCTCGGTCGACTTCATCTTCTCCGGGCAACATGGCAGGTAGGGGCGGGTTTCCAACCTGCCCCTATTAATGTGATACCGTTTTCCGGATAACATCTCTTCGTACTGCCGAGGTAGGGCCTGACAGAATAACTCTGTGATTGCTTCGATGAATGATGTTGTCAATTCTATATTGCAGCAGGTAACGGAATCGCCAATATCTGTGTCATCACTATCGGTACCAATCGTACCAACCGCAGTGCGGGGTAAGGGCGGTAGCTTACCCCTACGATTACCAAATGACCTGTTTACCGCTCTTTGTCATTAGCTTTTGGCCCGCATCTACCCTGCGTAAACGAACGATGGCCTGTTCCGCTAGCTTTCCCTTTCCCCCCTCGCAAGCATCCTCTTGTAAGCCCCTCTGTAAGATCCTCGCAAGCCCCCTCCTGTAAGCCCCCCGCAAGCCTTACATCTTGCAAAGCAGGGGGAAGGCTACAACCCGAGTTAACTCGCCCCCTATAAGATAAGCCCCCCGCTTACGGGGGGCAGGGGGTGGCTTAATGTGTTCTAGCCGACCACTGCACCAGCGGGCCAGAGGCCCGCGTACCCAGGTACGCGCGGGGGGCGCGATCAGCGACCACAGGGCGTCGGCCCAGCGGCCCGCGTACCC
>JAGHYT010000025.1:0-38371 GCA_017743535.1 Chloroflexus sp. | reverse complement strand
CGCTTGCGTCGGCCAGAAACGACGAAACAAGACCTGCGCGACAATTTTGCCACGCTCACGCTGGGGTCGGGTGGGGCGGCTATGTTGCTCACCCACGAACGTTTTTCGCATAGTGGGCATCGCCTGAACGGGGTTGTTACGCTAGCGGCAACTCAGTACAATCATCTCTGTTTAGGCCAGGCCGATTATATGAAAACTGATGCCAGCGCACTGATGCACGCTGGGGTTGAATTGGCTTCGGCAACCTGGCGTCTGGCTCAAGAGACCTTGCCCAATTGGAGTGATCGCCAGATCGCGCTCTACGCACCGCATCAGGTTGGCGCCCGCCACATGGCGGCCGTAACGAAAGCGTTAAACATCACGCCTGCGAAACTCTTCCTTAACTTTCCGACACTCGGTAACATCGGACCGGCAGCTCTGCCAATCTCACTGGCCCAAGCCGCAGAGGCAGGACGGCTGCGGCCGGGTGATCATGTAGGTCTGCTTGGTATTGGTTCTGGTCTCAATTGTTCGATGATGAGTGTGACCTGGTGAGGTGACAGGTGTAGCAGTCGTCGTCCTCATGCTGTGGAATGTTCATCGCCACGCGATAAGGTCACGTTAGGTTTCTCAGTACAGGTTGCGGACAAATACCCGTTCTACGCATACGGAAACTTCTCTGCGCGATGAATGGTGATTTCGGAACGGATGATCGCCAGCACGCAAAAATAGTGCGGTGAAGAATGTTTGTTTCAGAAAACCCATTCATCGCCCGGCAGGAACTTGCACAACCTGAGTTCCAGTTATAACTTTCACAGTGTTCGCAGCGACCATTCGTAGATCATCGCCCGCAGTAACCAGGCTAGGGTGCTTTCCCAGAGTAGAAAAGCTACGAGTATAGCTGTAATCACTCGCCCGGCAAAGCCTTGTTGGACGAAAGAATCCAGGACGATTGCTGGCAAGATCGCAAGCGCCGGCAGACAGAAATACCAGTGCTTATTCCACAAACTGAACTGTGTGTCAACCAGGCAGCTAATGATCAAGAGTACCACATAACCACTCATCATTGCCAGATGTATAGTTGCTCCCTTCCGAAACATCAGGAATAGTCCTATCGGCAATAATACAACTGGCAGTAAGCGGGTGTGACCCCATACTTGTTCGAGAAAAGAACCAACAAGAGGCGATGGAAGCGAATCGTGACCGACTCGCGTACTCGCTTGAAGGCGATCGATAACTGCTGAAACGGTAGGGAGGATAAATTGTCCGTAATAGAGAAGGATTGCGATGATGATACTAATGCCGACTACTGAGAATAATCGATAACTTGTTGGGCGCAGTGCTGGGTGTGCATATGCGATCAGGGCAGCTACCCCTAACACCACGGGCAAGAATACAATATGCATGACGTAGATCAATAATGAAATGACGATAAGTGCAGTTACTATCAGGAATCCAATCCACGACCAGACCGACCGTCGTTCAAACACCTGAATCACGAAAATGGTCAGTACGGTAAACCACAAACCTATAATCGTCGGGTAGCTACCATCATGGAAGTAGATATGTTGCACCGGTAAACCAATGCAGAGCGCACTTGCCAAAAAACCTGCTCGTTGACTATAACTGGCATTGACCATAAGACCGTAAAGCAAGGAGGGAATGGTCGCATTGATGAGACTCACCACTATTTTCAATCCAGTAGTCATTGACAGTGTTGATGGCAGGAATGTTGCAAGAGGAACAAAAAAAATAGTAGCTTAGCAATGAGTAAGGTACAGAGCTAATACCCCATTCGTACTGATTCGACAATCTGGCTTGAACAGCAGCAGCATTTCCGGCTGCGATCTGTAAGACATGATTTGCCCTGGCCCGATGATCAATGTCAACGAAAGCAGGTGCATTCAGGGTCGTGGCGTGAAGCACGAAAAGCATGAGGGAAAGCATTAGTACCCTTGCGAACCAGGGTGACGATATTTGCCGGCGAATCACATACGCTCGCAGGAGACCGGCAATGAAGATTGCAAGCAGAGTCATGTTCGACCAGAGCGGGAACAGCGCCATTGTTTGCAGACGCCAGTTGGCGAGGGTATAACCGCAAAGGAATACCCCTAACCATACAGCCCAGGTGCGATCTGCTGTATTAAGCCTCGTCAGGTATCCAAGGAAGTCTATACTAAGTGCAATTCCGATCAAAGCCAAAATAACAAAAAGAGAGGGAGTCCCTTTGTCAATTTGATGAATTGACAAGCTGGACACAGCAATACCAAAATACGTGTCTTTACCCGAATCCAGAGGAGGAATGCTCAATGCAAGTGTATCAATGTAAGATGTGATCTGTGTTTCTGGAACCAAAAGATATACTTTCTGCCAGGATGGCCGTACATCATAGTGAGCAATAGTTATTTCGTTTAGCCTAATTGTTAATTGTCGCTGTAAAATTCCGTCATGCAGATTCATTACTAAGATGTGTGATGCTCGATCTAGACCTGAAAAAGTAATGGATGAATCTGTTGCGAACCAGCGAAATGTCTTGCCACCACCAAACTCAGTTTCTCCAACACCACTCGAATAGAGTTCTATCGGAATACTGAATGGTATCCTATAATGTACCGGGTAGCCGATAATGAACAGTGTGAATACAGCAAATACGACTGAAAGATAGCGAAGAGCAAATGTCCTGAGGAGCGAAAGTGGAATAGTCACAGGAGTCTCACCGATATGTACATTTATAGTTCCCAGCATTTGAGTCTGATACGGTCTAGATAGGGCATATAGACGCTTTTAGCCAAATGTTATAGCATTACTCTCAGGCCAGCAGCGAGGGGTAAGTTCAGAGTATGTCTTTTGATGAGGAACATTATCCAATCTCGTGGATGCCAAATAGAAACAACCCGTACCCCCTCTCAGATAAGCGCTTGCATGTTCTATCTCATCCGATAAGTGTAGGTGAAGACAACACCTTCACCTAACCTGGCAAGAATTGTGTGAAAGTATACTTCAAGTCGCTCTGTCTGTCCATTTTTTCTGTAGCGTTCCTCAGGAATGGGGACCTCAATTAGTGTAGAAAAGACAGGCCTCAAGTCCGCTCAGTTTGCAGTCCTCTGCCACCATTGTAATCAGTTTTTTGCGGAAGAAATATTGCGCTAGAGTTAAGTACAGTATTAGATATCCTGATCAGCTACGGACAAAAAACCAGATCGTTAAGCCAATGCTTAGCCAAACGACGATGGTACGTACTCGACCGGCATGGATACGGCGAGCAATCGCTGCACCACCGTAGCCACCGATCATAGCCCCAACCGTCATGACGAGCGCTGGCGTCCAGGCAATAAGACCTGTTACAACAAATGTGATAACGGCGATGCCATTGATGAGCGATGCCTGCAACGTTTTCAAGGCATTCATCTGGTGGATGTTGTTGTAGCCGAGCAATGCAAGCGCTGCCAAGGTCAAGATTCCTAATCCCGCGCCGAAGAAGCCGCCGTACATTGCAATCGCTATGTACACAATGGCAACGAGGATTCGTTGATTGGTCCCGCTTGTACCTACGACGCGGTGAGCGAGACGAGTGACTTGAGGGCTAAAGACAAAAACCAGAGTGGCAAAGAGCAAGAGATAAGGGATGAGAGCTGTAAAACGCTGTTCATCAGTGTAAAGAAGGAGGATCGCCCCAAGCAGGCCGCCGACCAGGCTTAAGCCACTGAAGAGGAAAATGTCTTGTCGCTGACCTTGTAATTCTTGCCGATATGCTCTGACGCTGGCTAATGTTCCTGGCCAAAGAGCCAACGCATTCGTGGCGTTCGCGATAATAGGTGGTACGCCAGCGACAAGCAGGGCAGGAAACGAAATGAAACTACCACCGCCAGCAATCGCGTTGAGTGCGCCGGCGAGGAGTGCTGCGCCGAAAATGAGACCGAAATCGAGCAATTCCATTGGAAATACCTCTCATTTCATCTGATGATCTGATGTTTTAATGTAAGCTCAAAGGGATCACGTGCCGTTCAGAACCTTTATTCTCCATTTATGGAACGATAGATCGTCGCTTCGTGGTGGGCCAGAATCTGACGTGTGACTGCTACTGCGCGTTCAGCATCACCAGCTTCAATTGCAGCGACGAGATCAGCATGGGAATGATCTGCTCTCGAAGGGGATGCAACATCCCACAGAACGCCAAGCGCGTCACGCAAGGTAACGGCAAATATTCGGTAGAGATCACTCAACATTTCGTTTTGAGTGGCTCTGGCAATAGCGCAGTGCAGTTCAATATCTGCTTCGAGGGCAACGGTTACATCTCCATCCTCTAGCGCTGTGGTTCGCGCTGTTAGCCACTGTCGCATAATTTCCAAATCGTGATCGCTACGACGGCTAGCAGCCAGCGCTGCTATTTCTAGCTCAAGCGCACGTCGTATTTCATGGACTTCCTGGACTCTGGCTTGCCGTAATCGCACGGCTAATGGCTCGGTCGTTGTTACGGCACGCACGTAAGTCCCATCACCTTGCCGAACCTCAAGCAAACCTTCGTGAGCCAGAGCCCGGATCGCTTCCCGAATGGTCGAACGTCCGACGCCAAGTTGGGCCATGAGTTGTGGTTCTGGTGGCAACCGGCTCCCAACCGGATAAGCCTTTGTCTGTATTTGTTGTCGTAAGTGGTCGATGACCTGTTCGACTAATCGTTGATGCTTGATCGGCATCTTTGTCTCCATGAGAAGTGTTTCTGCGGACGTTCGGTCCGTTCTGGCTCTTTCATCACGAGCGTGAGGTAGTTGTTGGATGATGAAGGTTGTTCGTCATACCATGGTTAGACCTGTATCAAAAGATCATATCATCTGATGTTTTATTATATGTGCATGAGAACAGACTGTCAATCGTCTGCGGATACCACCTATCGTAGGGAGGTTCGGAGTTTCTGATTTTCGGTCGTGTTCGATATAATGGTGAATGTCATATGTCGGCTCATGTCAATCATTAACCGGCACTGTTTTCCTGGGAGCGTGCTTAGAGCCTGATCAAAAACCCGGCTTTCTCATCGGGCACGTACCGTGCCTGTGCGACCATTACGTGGAAGGTTGCCAATATTCTTTTGCTCCACGTTCCCCCTTCCTCTCCCACACGGGGGGAGGAAGGGAGCAAGGGTGATGGTGAGGGCCTACCATCACTACCGGGTGGGGAACAAAGCTTTGAACAGCCTTGACGTACCATCGTTTTATCTTACGCCGATTGCCCCATCACAACGATACTGTGGCATATCATCACTGCGGTATCACTTGCCGATACAGCCTATCATCGCTACAATACATCCCACAGTGCGATGCTGCGGCGTAAAGTCCGCTGTGGAGCAGATTGCATGTCCGAATTACGGCAAAATATTGCGACCCGCGAATGGGTCATCATCGCCAGCGAACGTGCGCGTCGTCCCAATACGTTTACCGAGACTCGTCATCAACCGCTGACTGCTGAACGTCCACCGCACGACCCGCAGTGCCCCTTCTGCGTAGGCAACGAAGAACTTGATCTCGAAGTTGAGCGTTATCCTACAACCGGGCCATGGCAGGTACGGATTGTGCGGAACAAGTACCCGGCATTGCACGAACACGGGCCAGTTGTTCGCCATTTTGATGGGGTACGGCGCACATTAAGCGGTTACGGCTACCACGAGGTATTGATCGAGCATCCGCAGCACAATACAACTCTTGGCTTGATGAGTCATGCCGAGATACGGTTGATACTGGCAACCTATCTGCGCCGTGGCCTGGCGATGAGCAGTGATCCGCGCATCGAGCAAGTCGTCATTTTCAAGAATCACGGTGAGCGAGCAGGTGCATCGCTCCAACATCCGCACAGCCAGCTTATGGCGGTACCGGTCGTACCAGGCGATATTCGTCATCGCATTGAAGAGGCTCGGCGTTTTTTTGACGATACCGGTCAGTGTGTCTTCTGCGCAATGCTGGCCGATGAATTGACTCAACGCGAGCGAATAGTCTATGAGAATGATGCGTTTGTCGCTTTTGTCCTCTACGCGGCTTCTTCGCCATTTCATATGTGGATTCTGCCGCGCAGGCATCGGGCCAGTTTCTTCCACATCACTGAGCCAGAGCTAGATGGTCTGGCCGATGTGATACGCGAAGTTTTCTATCGGCTGTACTATCGGTTAAACGATCCTGATTTTAATCTGGTGCTACGTTCAACGCCGGCCAAAGAGCCTGAAAATGGCTATTTTCACTGGTATCTCGCCGTGGTGCCACGTCTTTCGTACATGGCCGGTTTCGAGCTGGGGAGCGGCATTTTTATCAATCCCAGCATCCCTGAAGCCTGTGCCGCATTTCTTCGTGATGGGCACTAACATAGTATAATATGTGATACAATGTACATATTTGTAATTATATGTTTCATCAGTGAACATCTAAAATCGGTTATAATACCGTTCAACAGTATGAGATAAGAAGTGTTGCATTGATGACACAACCTAGGAGTTTAACATGTCTGGCGCATTTCCACTTAGCGATGAAACCGTCAAAGCTCTCGCGCCGTGTAACCTACCCTTCCTTCGTCATGACCCTTTTACACGCAGCCGTAGTAGCGCCAGCATTCATGATTTGCCTGAAGCAATACAAGGTACGGTGCAACGATTGTACCAAGTGCTGCTCACTATCTTTGCCGAGTTTGATCAACAACGGCAGATTGATCTCAATCATTTGCGGCGTTTACTGCAAGAAACGCATTGGGATGAGTTGATACACGAACTGCGGGCTATTTCACTCTGTCAGGCTGATGCGCACCTGAGCCAGGTTCTCCACGACTTGCGTGGTGGTTCGCTGCAGGCGCTAGCTCTGCAATTGCAGCTTATCGAGCTTGGTCAAGTAAGACCAGATGACATCGAGCGCATGTACCTGCTGATCCGCGATCATCTGAAGATTATGCGCAACTGTCTGCCCGATCTCGACCCGGTGCGTACGGCCCGTGACATCGAGTTGCGCGCACACGGTGTTGATCTGTTGCTTGAGAAATGGCACCGTGCTGATTACCGTTTACCCGATGGTCAGGCCAGTATCACGGTTGATGCCCGTTATAATGGCGTGGTTGCTGACCGTTGTGTTGAGTTTTCGGCTCTTGATCGCGTGTTCTACAATTTAATTAATAATGCTACCCGCCACAGTGCCGACCGGCAGGTGATGGTTGGTATTTTCCCTATCTTTGAATGCGAGACGCCTTCATTGCGGATCGTTGTCGCTAATCGCATTGATCACCTACAACGCTCGGCGCTTGAGCAACGGTTTGGTCTCCAATGGAGCGATCTGTTTTACGGTGGGTTTACCTTCAGTAGCGACGGCAGTAGTGGGCACGGGTTCGGATTAGCCATTTGTGCCGAGCTGGTTGCCAATGCGTATGGCTTGCCCAACGGCTCGGCGGCAATTGGCGGCGGCTATGTGGGTGCTCGCCCGCATGGTGATCTCTTCGTGGCCTGGTTCCATTGGCCGATTGCTGCGCCATAGTTCGGGATGTAGGGAACGAACAGCCCTTTGCCGTGCTTTACGTCGAAGGAAACACCTACCTCTTGTCGGTGACATCCGATAATTCGTTTGATTCGGGTTGATAGCAATTAAAAAGATACTTGACAAATCCACGTCGCATAGTTTATATTACCGATACTGTATGGTGCAGGCGACACCATAACCGTACCTCAACAACATACACGCACTCATCCAGAGCGGTGGAGGGACCGGCCCGTTGAAACCGCAGCAACCCTCGTATGCGTCGCCGCATACGAACGGTGCTAAGTCCGGCAGAAGTGTTCTGGAAGATGAGCGACGTGGAAGAATGGCCCTGTGCAATCATTTCACGCCCTCATCGTAAGTTGAGGGCGTTTTTGTTGCCTGCAATCTGGCTTGCTTGCCTTTAGGAGGTTGTTATGTCCGATGCACCACGCTTTACCGGTTTTGAGACACTTGCCCTCCATGCCGGGCAAATTCCCGATCCAACGACTGGATCACGGGCAGTACCCATTTACGCCACAACATCGTATCAATTCAAGGACACCGATCACGCTGCTCGTCTGTTCAACCTGCAAGAGTTCGGCAATATCTATACCCGAATCATGAATCCAACCACCGATGTCTTCGAGCAGCGGATGGCGGCCCTGGAGGGCGGTGTGGGAGCGCTAGCGTTATCGTCGGGTCAAGCTGCCGAAACGCTGGCGATCCTCAATCTGGCCGGTAGCGGTGATAATATTGTTGCCTCGTCAGATCTCTACGGAGGAACGTATAATCTTTTCCGCCATACGCTGCCGCGGCTGGGAATCACGACTCGCTTTGTGGATGCGCGTGACTATGACGGCTTTGCAGCAGCAATTGATAGTCGTACCAAGGCCTTTTTCCTTGAGTTGGTTGGGAATCCGCGACTCGATGTGCTCGACCTTGAACGGATTGCCGCAATTGCGCATGCCCAGGGTGTACCGGTGATTGTCGACGCAACCACTGTAACTCCGTATTTGTGGCAACCTATTCAACACGGGGCCGACATTGTTATTCATTCGGCGACCAAGTATATTGGTGGTCACGGTACCGCCATCGGCGGGATCATTGTGGATAGCGGAAAGTTTGATTGGGCTGCCAGCGGCCGTTTTCCCGAATTTACCAGCCCTGATCCGAGCTACCATGGCCTGATCTATACGCAGGCCTTCGGTAATCTGGCTTACATTATCAAAGCTCGTGTACAAGGCTTGCGCGATATTGGCGCAGCACTTAGCCCGTTCAACAGCTTCCTCTTCTTGCAAGGTTTGGAGACGCTGCCACTGCGGATGGAACGGCACAGCAAGAACGCCCTGGCAGTAGCGCGTTACCTGAGCGAACATCCCAAGGTGGCCTGGGTTAACTATCCCGGCCTACCCAGCCATCCGAGCTACGCACTCGCTCAGAAGTACCTGCCGCGCGGCCAGAGCGGGATCGTCGGTTTTGGCCTGAAAGGCGGCCGCACTGCCGGACGTATCTTCATCGAGCGGCTGCGCCTGTTCTCGCATCTGGCCAACATCGGCGATGCCAAGAGCCTCGCAATCCATCCGGCTACGACAACGCACAGCCAGTTAACACCGGAAGAGCAACGATTAACCGGTGTCACCGACGATTATGTGCGGCTCTCGATTGGATTGGAGACGATTGACGACATTCTTGCCGATCTTGATCAGGCACTGGCCGGAACGCCTTCATAAGGACCGTGACAGGTCGCAGCGACAATGGCGTCGCTGCGGTCTGACCGGCAAGGAGTACCTGGATGGAAGCACTGAGCCATACACCAATCCCGGAGGGGGTTGGTATTGTGCGTACTCAACGCATGCATTGGACTACGCCATTGAAGTTGACTAGTGGGGCAACACTGGGTCCGCTAACGTTAGCCTACGAAACATATGGTGAGTTAGCACCTGACCGTTCAAATGCCATTTTGATCTTGCATGCACTGTCCGGTGATGCCCACGCTGCTGGTTACCATCATCCTACTGACCGCAAACCGGGTTGGTGGGACACAATGATCGGACCAGGACGGGCGTTTGATACGAACCGCTACTTTGTTATCTGCTCGAACGTGATCGGCGGTTGTCGAGGTTCAACCGGCCCATCGAGTCCACATCCGGCGGACGGGAAGCCTTACGGCTCGCGCTTTCCCATTATTACGATTGAAGACATGGTACATGCCCAACAACGTCTGATCGATGCATTGGGGATAGACACCCTCCTTGCGGTTGCGGGAGGCTCGATGGGGGGATTTCAAGCCCTGGCCTGGGCGGTGGAGTACCCGGAACGAGTACGTGGGGCGATCTTGCTCGCGACCAGTGCCCGCTCTAGCCCACAGACGGTTGCCTGGAATTATATTGGGCGGCGGGCAATTATGGCCGATCCCCGCTGGCGTGGCGGCGATTATTACGATAGCGAACCACCGCGTGATGGTCTGGCTGTAGCGCGTATGCTTGGGCACATCACCTACCTGTGTGAGGAGAAGCTCGAACAGCGCTTTGGCCGTCGGGTTGACAGCGAGACGCTCGATCTTGGGCCGCGCTTTGCTATCGAACACTATCTTGAACATCAAGCGGCCCGTTTCAACGATCGGTTTGACGCCAATTCGTACCTGGTGATTACTCGTGCAATGGATAGCTGGGATCTGGCCGCACGCTACGGTTCGCTGGCCGCGGCTTTCGATCTGGCCCGTGCTCGATTCCTGGCCCTGGCGTATAGTAGTGATTGGCTCTACCCACCAACTGAAACGCACCGGATGGCAGCCGCAGCCCAGAGCGCAGGTCGATCATTCACCACCCATTTGATCACAACAGATGCCGGGCACGATGCGTTCTTGACCGATACAACAGTACAGAGCGTGCTGATCCGTGATTTCCTTGAACAGTTGATGCTGGAATAGATGATAGATTAACAAAGCTTTTACTCTTTTTCCACTTGCAAACATTCTATCTGAGTGCGTATAATAAGAGCCGGGCTGAAAATATACCGGTAGGGAAGTTTTTGCACAACATTTTGAGACCGTTGAAAGAGCGATATTCCAGGTGGCGCCAACCTGTCATGAGCGCCACGTGTTTGTTTTGTTTTTGTCAGAGCGATCCCTCTCTGCATCTTGCGAGCAGCGGTTCAGTATCCAGATTATGCTGAGTTAGTAAGGATGGTTAACCCTGGCGGGCATGACCGAACTTCAGCCGAATCATTCAGATCATCATGACGAAACCGCTCAGGTGCAGCGGTTCAAAGAACTGGAACGGGCATTGATTGAGGCGCAAACGGCAGCTTCCGCAGCGGCTCGTGCCAAGAGTGCGTTTCTTACAAATATAAGTCATGAATTGCGTACACCGTTGACAACGATTATTGGATACTGTGAGCTGCTCTACGAAGATCTTAGAGAGGGTACATTATCTCCTGAGCGGGCGAAAGATCAACTGACAAGAATGCGCTTAGCGGCCGAGCAACTATTGCATCTGATCAACGACATGATTGAGCTGGCCAGACTGGAAGCGGGCGACGTTACGATCATACCCGGACGATGGCCAATTAGCTTGCTAGTTGATGAGGTGCAAAACGCAATAACCCCCCTGGCACAGGCCCAACAGAATTGCCTAGTTGTTGACTTGAAGGTTGATCCACGCAAGATTATTACTGTTGATCGTGACAAAGTGCGGCGGATTTTGTTGAACCTGTTGCAGAATGCAGTAAAATTCACTCGTCAGGGTGAAATCAAGCTGACCGTCGCCGTTCAAGAGTACGCCGATGGTTCGGCAATGTTGAACCTTAGCGTTAGCGATACCGGCATTGGGATGAGTGCAGCTCAGCTTGATCGCTTATTTGAACCCTTCACACGGTTTGAAGAACCGCTTACCCAACGCTCTGGTGGTGTAGGAATTGGGCTGGCTATTGCCAGACATCTTTGTGAACGGATGGGAGGACTGATTGCGGTGAAAAGCCAGCCAGGACAAGGGACGACCTTTTTTATCACTATTCCCCTTATCGAGACACAAACAATGTAACCTATGACCGAGAAGCTCAATTCAATGCGTTTGCTCGAACGTTATGGCATTCCTTACACCGTCCACAAATATGATCCAGCCGCGCCAGATGCAGTAGCGGTAGCCGCAGCTCTTGATGTACCGGCAGCGCACGTCTTCAAAACCTTGGTTGTCAGTGGTCCTGGAACGCGCCCACTGCTAGCTATGATCCCCGCTGACTGTCAGCTTCATCTCAAACGCCTGGCATCACTCGTCGGGGTTAAACATCTCGACCTGGTTCCGCGTGAAGAGGTTGAACGACTCACCGGCTTACGAATCGGTGGAATTGGTGCATTGGCGTTAACAGCAAAACGTTGGGAATCGTACCTTGACGAATCGGCATTGACCTATTCGCGCATCTATGTTAATGCCGGTCAGCGCGGCACAATGATCGGTCTGGCGCCAACCGATCTGGTGAAGGTAGTAGATGCTACGATTGGGGCGATCGCTATACGCCATGGCGGGGCTTTTAACGTTCTTTCCCTCCCCGACAGTTGCAACCGAGGAGCGAGTGGAGAGGAGTGAGAAGTGAGAGCGGGGTGGGTTTTAACCCTGCCTCAACCTCCCCCTTCCTCTTCTACACGGGGCGAGGAAGGGGGTCGAGGGGAAGGTGAGGGGGGCTAGGCTTAAAGCCCTCATTTCAAAACCACCCTATCCTCAGCTCACGAGAGATGCGCTACAATGCAATAGAAAATATGTCATGGGATGAGGGTCTATCCGCATAAGCAACAGCAAGATTCCCCCTTATCCCTCCTTGGTGTCGGGTAACACAGAGAGGGTTACTGTGGAAGTTGAAGCCAAATACAAGGTCAGTGCTGCCGATCTAGATCGTCTGGCGGCACTAAGTGCGCTCGGTCCGTATATGCTCCGCACAATGGCCGCCGAACATCAGCGTAATACCTATTACGATAGTGCTGATGGCCGGTTAGCGCAGGCTCGCTATGGTCTGCGCGTTCGCCAGATCGGTAATCGCTCGATCATTACGCTTAAAGGACCAGCTCGGCTTGACGAGAACGGTATTCATCATCGGGCAGAGTTTGAATTTCCCGGCGCTGATCCCAATCCTGCTCATTGGCCAGCCGGCCCGGCTCGTGATCTGGCTCAGGCATTGTTATTAGGTGCGCCGGTTCGTCCATTGCTCACCATCGAGACGACGCGCCGGATCATCCATGCGATGCGTGATGGACGTGATCGGGTTGAAATTTGTCTGGATCGGGGAACTATTTATGCCGGACGAAACCAGGCGCCAATCTGTGAACTTGAACTTGAAGTTCTTCCTGACGGATCGGTCTATGATCTCACCGAACTGGCGAGCGCCCTCCGCTCGTTGATCAAGATTATTCCCGAACGCCAGAGTAAACTCGAACGTGGAATGGCCTTATTACAGCGTCGTTGAGACTGAAGTTGGCTGACATGGAGTGTGTAAATGAACGATGTCATCCTATCCGATTACGTTGAGCAGCTTCTCACTACATATCGGGTTGATCGGGTTCATGCCCGTCAAGTGGCCGATCATGCGTTAACATTGTTCGATGCGCTGCAACCGAAACAGAGGTGGTCAGCAACCGAGCGGAATCTCGTTGAAGCCGGCGCCTTGTTGCACAATGTCGGCCTAACTACCGATCCTGCTGAACACCATCTGGTTGGTCGCGACATTGTGTTGCACCATTCACCAGGTGATATGGTTGCGCAGGCCATCTTAGGGGCAATCATTGCTCTCCATCGTCGGAAACCACGCTTTCAGATCGAGCCATCGGTGTTGTGTCTCAAGAAGCGACATCGCAAGCTAGCCTTGCAACTAGCTGCAGTGGTACGAGTTGCTGATGGTTTCGATTACAGTCAGACCCAAACGACGAAGGTTCAGATAGCATCGCAGAATGGTCGTCTGCGTCTGATCGTGAGCGGCCCTCATGCCGCGGTTGATGCTGAGCGGGCATCGGCTAAAGCAGATTTGTGGGAGCGTGTGATCGGTGCGCGACCGGAAATAGTAGTACAGAGCGAGGGTTCCGTTGTCGAAGCAGTTGCCGGTGAAGAAGAACCGACCGAGTTGCTTCCATACTGGTATGCTTCGAGCGAGGTGCCATTTGCCGAGTTAGGGCGAGTTGTGTTACGTCGGCGCATCCGGCGACTACAGCAGACGGTGCGGGCGGTGAAAGATGACGAAACCATTGAGGCGGTTCACGATCTGCGGGTTGCAACGCGCCGAATACGGGCTGCCCTGCGTTTGCTCACGCCAGTTGCCCCAGCCAAGGCTACCCGGCGAGCGACCGAAACGGTACGCACGCTGGCCCGCGTAGCGAGCGCTACTCGTGATCGTGATGTGTTGCTCAACGACATGACGAATCGCGATATTCATGGTTTAGAGCCGGTTATCGAGGCAGTACGCGCTGAGCGGATGGCGGCTCATACTGCACTTGTTTCCTATCTGTCAGGTAAGCAGTATGAACGTGAGCTGCGGGCGTTAGCGCAACTGGCGTGTTTTTCTGAAGGGTGGGATAACCGACCACGAGTGCGCGATCATGCCGGAAGTATGTTGTATGCACACTACGAGGTGCTCCGTTCGTATGACCGCAATGGTTTACCTGAAGACGAGGCTAGCCTACATGCTATGCGTATCGCTGGCAAGCGTCTGCGCTATGCACTTGAGCTAATCGGTGACATTGTCGGTGAGCGGCTGAGCGACCTTCTGCAACCGCTGATCAACTTTCAGGATCATCTCGGCGCACTGAACGATGTTAGTGTCGCACGCGGTTTGCTGACTCCGCACATAGCTCATTCTACCGCCGTAACTGAATACCTGGCAGCAAGAGAGACCGAATGGGCAACACTCCGGGCTAAGTTGCCTGAATGTTGGAGTGTATTGGCCAGCGCCGATTATCGCCGTCATTTGCTCGCGGTTATCGGTGATCTCTGACGCAGATCGGTGATGGCAAACGGCAGGTAAAGAACGAAAATTGTGATAAGGCCGATCACCTCCATCCAAATAATGTAAAACGGCCATGGCCCAAGGATATCGAGCAGGCTCGGCGTATATGGCTTATGAGCCAGAAAAAGATAGTTGCTGCCGAGGAGCCAGTTCACCACGCCGACTGCGGCCATATAGAGATTTGCCCCAATGATCACCCGTCCTACCGATCGCCAAGTGGGACGGTACCCTTCCAGTGCGATCATACTCAGCGCTGCCAGCACAATACCCCCGTGTGAAATGAAACTCTGAAAGGCGCGAAAGTGCGGAAACCCATATACCCCGATGTCGGGTGTGAGCAGGGCCTGGATGGCGCCGCCGATACCCATAAAATAGGCAAACTCGAAGATGCGGTAGCTGCGCGTGAGCAGCATAATCACGCTGAGCCAGGTGAACAGCATACAGAGATGCAAGGGCAGCATATACTGGATTGACCAGAGACCGTGGACCCAGAACCAGACGTTGTAGGCTATTTCATTGACGGTGAGAATGCCTGCCAGCGTATACCGCCAGATACGACCAGCGGTCGGTGATAACCGACGACCCGGCCCCAGTACCCACAGACATGCCAGTACAACACACGTCAAGGCGATCAGATGTGGCGGGCTAAAGAGGATAAAGGGTGGGCCGTTCCAGTGAAAGGCAAAGAGTTCATCCATCAATGTGCTCCATGCGTAGGCGAGACCGGTCTCGCCGATAAGAACTGGTATTTATCGCCAGTATTATGTATATCATAACCAAATTGTCCTGCAATGGGCAAGATGTCGTCGTTGATGGGTTGCCTCCGTTACACTATGAAACGGGTATTCGGATCGGCACGCAGTTGAAACAGCGTTTTCAGCATCGTCGCCGTATCGCGAACGGACGGGAAGGGGAGAAGCGTCGTCAGGACGGTACCTGGGTACGCGGGCTTCCGGCCCGCATGGCATGTACACAGAGATTCTTTCTCAAATCTCTGTGCTCTCTGTGCTCTCGGTGGGAAATAAAACCACGGAGCACACAGAGTACACAGAGATTCTTTCTCAAACCTCTGTGCTCTCGGTGGGAAATAAAACCACAGAGCACAGCATGGATGATGCGTACTGCGCCTGGAATCATCTTTCATCATTCCTACTGCGTAAAGTGGGAGGAAGCGCCGCTCCGACATCTCCCTATCACAGCCGTACATTGGGATGCATCAGTTGTTGCGCTTCCTGGCATCGTCAAACGATGGTGTCTCGTCATCTCTGCATCTCATGGTTCCATCGAAACCTGCTAGCAATCTCTGTTGCTGAGTGCTAACATTGACTTGACAAATCGGCTGATCTTGTGTACCATTACCAACGGGTTAGCACTCTCGTGTTGACAGTGCTAATCAGTTGCAGCGAAACGTATCCTGAGACATAGTAAACGGAGGATAGCAGCTATGGCGGATTTCCGCATCCGACCTCTTGGCGACCGGGTAGTAGTTAAGCCGGTTGAGCGTGAAGAGAAGACAAAAGCCGGTATTTTCCTGCCCGATACGGCTAGCAAAGAACGTCCTATGGAAGGCACGGTGCTGGCTGTAGGCGAGGGGCGCCGCGATGACAACGGCAAACTGATCCCGATGAACGTCAAAGTTGGCGACCGAGTGATCTTTGCCAAGTACAGTGGCACCGAGTTCAAGCTCGATGACGTTGAGTACCTGATTCTGTCGGAGAAGGACATTTTGGGGATCGTCCAGGAATAAGTATTGTCGCGTAAGTAGCGCTATTCTCAGAGGAGGATTATAGATCCTATGCCAAAGCAGCTTTATTTCAATGAAGAAGCACGTCGCGCTTTGAAGCGTGGTGTCGATATCGTTGCCGATGCGGTGAAGACAACCCTTGGTCCGCGCGGGCGCAACGTCGCAATTGATAAGAAATTTGGTTCGCCGACGGTAACCCACGACGGTGTGACGGTAGCGAAGGAGATCGAGCTGAAGGATCCCTTCGAGAACATGGGCGCACAACTGCTCAAGGAAGCGGCCACCAAGACCAACGACGTTGCCGGTGACGGTACGACAACGGCGACTGTGTTAGCCCAGGCCATCGTCACCGAGGGTCTGAAGGTTGTCGCGGCAGGCGCTAACGCGATGCTCCTCAAGCGCGGTCTTGATCGGGGCGCTGAGGCGCTGGTTGCGGCAATCAAGGCAAGCGCTGTACCAGTCCGCGATCGGGCTGACATCGCGCACGTAGCGACCAACTCGGCGGCTGACAGTGAGATCGGCGAGCTGATCGCCGAGGTTATGGAGAAGGTCGGCAAAGACGGTGTGATTACCGTTGAAGAATCGAAGGGTGTTACCTTCGAGAAGGAATACACCGAGGGTATGCAGTTCGACCGCGGTTACATCTCTGGCTACATGGTAACCAACGTCGAGCGACAGGAAGCCGAGCTTGACGATCCCTACATCCTGATCACCGATAAGAAGATCAGCAGCATCCAGGAGATCCTTCCCGTCCTCGAGAAGGTGTTGCAGGTGACGAAGAACTTCGTCATCATCGCCGAGGATGTTGATGGCGAGGCTCTGGCGACACTGGTTGTGAACAAGCTGCGTGGCACGATTAATGCGTTGGCGGTCAAGGCGCCTGGTTTCGGTGATCGCCGCAAGGCAATGCTGCAAGATATTGCTATCCTCACCGGCGGTACCGTGATCAGCGAGGAGATTGGACGCAAGCTCGATAGCGCGACGATTGAAGACCTGGGCCGCGCTCGCAAGGTCATCGCGACCAAGGACGATACAACGATTATCGAGGGCCGTGGTGATGAGGCTGCTATCCGTGCCCGGATTGAACAGATCCGCGCTCAGATTGCCACTACAACCAGCGACTTTGATCGCGAGAAGCTGCAAGAGCGGCTAGCGAAGCTGGCCGGTGGTGTGGCGGTGATTAAAGTCGGTGCTGCTACGGAGCCTGAGCTGAAAGAGAAGAAGCACCGGGTTGAGGATGCGCTGAGCGCGACCCGTGCGGCAGTCGAGGAGGGTATTGTCCCCGGTGGTGGCGTGGCGCTGCTGAACGCTATTCCGGCGCTCGATAATGTTCAGGTCGCCCACGAAGATGAAAAGGTTGGTCTGCAAATCCTGCGCCGTGCACTCGAGGAGCCGCTGCGCATCTTGGCTCGCAACGCTGGTGAGGACGGTTCGGTCATTATCGCGAACGTCCGCCGCTTGCAGGAGGAGAAAGGCGATAAGACCATTGGCTATAACGTGCTGACCGGCCAGTACGGCAGCATGATCGAGCAGGGTATTATCGACCCGGTGAAGGTGACCCGCAGCGCCGTTCAGAATGCGGTTTCGATTGCCGGTATGATCCTCACCACCGAGGCGCTGATTACCGACATCCCGGAAGATAAGCCTGCGGCCACGCCAGGGGCTGGCGCCGGGATGGACTTCTAAACGAATCTGAAAAGTAACCCTCTTCTCTGGGAGCGCGGGCCAAAGGCCCGCGCTCTGCCTTGCAGCAGCCCTTAGCACCTATCTGAATCATCGGCACGGTACACTCGTGCAGGATGCGGGCCGGAGGCCCGCGCACCCAGCCCTTAGCACCTATCTGAATCATCGGCACGGTACACTCGTGCAGGATGCGGGCCGGAGGCCCGCGCGCCCAGCCCTAAGCACCTATCTGTATCATCGGCTCACGGTACGGCGGATGAAACCTGATCGATGGACGGGCACAGCACCGCTGTGCCCCAACCGATCTTCTTCTGCGACATGGTATTCCGGACAGGCGCTAAGCGCTAAGGCTGTGGATTGCAGAATGGAATGCCGTAACGTCGTGAAAGAACAGGGAACCGCCAATCATCCGCTGCCGGTTATGTTCTGGATAATCTCTTCGATCCTGCGATCTATCGTAAACCAGATCATCTGAACCGAAACCTGAAATACCTCTTCAATCGCCCTAATCGTTTGTTGGCGACGACGTTCGACTCGTGTCGGATCAGCATAAAAATCGGCCAGATTTTCATTGGCGCCAAAATCATCGACAACGATCACCTGTGTAACACGCTCAGGTAGCCCGATCTGCACGTACTGCCAGAAGCGAGGGTCGGCTTTAGCAACTCCAAGATCGGCTGAATTGGCAATAAACGCCAGTGCTGTATGGTGCAACGGGCCGACTCGCACCTGCTTGATCCGGTTATGCTCCCGACGTAGTGCTCTGGCCGACCAGCCCAATTTTGCCAGTTCACCAGCAATCTGGAATGTTGCTTCGGCATAGTGATCGGTTGCGATGAGGGGGATAGTTTGCTGTCGGTATTGAAGTATCGCAAAGAGTGGCTGCCAGGCCGGATCGATAACTGAGGCTGCCATATACGCGCGGGTAAAGCGACCGGCCGATCGTACTGCTGTTGCTAAAGGGATGCCGCATTCCTGAAGTTTACGGCTCAGCAATGCTCTAAGCCCGATGCGGGTGGTACTCCCCTCCATCCAGGTTGGTATAACTAGATCATTCCAATAGCGCTCGGTATCGATTCCTAGCGCCTGCAACCCAGATTGTTGTAATGCTACTGCCAACCGTTCTGATGTTCCAAACCGAACGGCTTCAAGGCTGAGCGTGCCGGAAAAGTCAAGGATCAAAAGGGTTGTTGTCATTCCGCCACTCACCAGTGCTGACTAACGATGTTGCTGGGAAGTTTAGCATACCGATGCCTGACCCGGCAATATGACGGTTCCCCATTCTTTCATCGGTGGAGGGGTTTGCGGAGGTTTCAGGTTTCAGTTGTGTTCACCAATGACCATTTTTCACACGCGCTCCTGTCTCCGACTCCCACGATTGCTCCGGGTGCGCGGGCCGCTGGCCCGCGTCAGGCAAGAATATTGGATGCGGTGGGCGGGTTTGGAATCCGCTCCGACTGGGCAGGGACAAGTGTCATCGGCGATACAAACGGGGTGGGCAGTGCACGATCGGAACGGGAAACGATGCGCCTCCGCACGTGCTGCCGAAGAGTTGGGAATCTCGCCACTGTGTTTAGGTTTCATTCCGCTCCTCACATGACTGCTACCGAGTGCGGTGAGAACGTTGAAAAGCCCTCCCGTTAGTGTCACGATTCGACAATTTGGTTCGATAGTGTATAATATACCTTGCGACGGGCGGGAGTGGCTCAGCTGGTAGAGCGACACCTTGCCAAGGTGTAGGTCGCGGGTTCGATCCCCGTCTCCCGCTCCATGCTCCATAATGATGACCACTCACAGATGTGAAGTGGTCATCATTTTTTTACGAAACCGTATATAATAAGCGCAACATATACAATCACTTGCTACGTTCATGAGATAACGATACCGATCACTTAACGAGTTCGTGAGGCCACCGTGTATCTACCACGCAGTACCGTTCATCGAATCCTCGCTCTCACACTGCCTGGCGGAATTGCGCTTGGCCTGCTTCTTCACGCGCTGTTTGATGTAGCTTGGCAGCAGGGCGATTTAGGCCCAACCCTACGGTTGATCATAGCGCTTCTCTTTGGTGGTGTCGTCGGCTTAGCTCTCTCCATCACAGCGTGGATTAGTCTCCGCTATGCTTTGGGTGAAGTACGCGATCACGCTCGGCGGATATTGCAGGCTGATCTTCCACCATTGACCGACAATGACCCACTAGTTGCCCTACGACAGACGGTGGCCGATGCAATAGCTGCTGTACCGCGTTCTGCGACGCTGACCACGCTGGTCAGTCGTCTTAACACGGTCACTGATCGTGAGGCGATGCTCAGCGCCGTTGCCGAATCGCTGTCTGAACATCTGGCAGTCCGTGGGGCTGTATTCCTCCTCTACGATGTGGAACGTGCTGTGTTGGTGCCATCGACAGCGTGGGGTGTCGGGAAGGTCAATCGCACAACGATCTTCGACATCAATGGGAGTGCCATCGGACGCGCCCTCCGTGAGCGTCGTTCGGTACGTTTTTCGAGTGTACAGATGCGGGAATTGATCAATACCGCGTCGCCGCAAGCACTAACTGTAATCAGTTGGCCGTTATGGGGGCAGCAAACACCGATCGGTGCACTCTGTATTATGCTTGCCGGTGCGGATGTGCGGTTGAACGATGAGCAACTGCTGCTGTTCGAACAGGTTGCCATGCTCTTCACGGCATATCTTCAGACGTCGATCTATCGCCAATGGGCTGAGCGTGATCAACGTCGGCTGGCAATATTCGAGCACATCACTGAGAGCATGGCTGAACAGCCCAACCTTGAACGGGCGCTTGTGCATCTCTTACGCATCGCTGCCGAGATCACCGAATCAGATCACGGGTCGTTTTTGCTCATTGATGCTGATACATCGACCATTCGTATGCGCGTGACGCTGAGTGGTGGTGATGTCTTACCACTTAATCTTGCTTCCGTACCTATCTTGAAGCATGGGCTGGCCGGTTGGGTATTGCGGGCCCGGCGCGGTGCAATCATTGATGATATTGAACGTGATACGCGCTGGGTTCCTACGCCAGGGCTTGAATTGATGCGATCAGCACTGGCAGTACCTCTCTTTCACGGGGATCGCCCCCTTGGTGTCCTGACGCTGGCTGATCCCGCACCGTATCACTATAGCCAACGTGCAATGGCATTGGTTTCAGTGTTAGCTGCCTATGCAGTGACGATGCTGGTCCATTACCGCTATGAAGGGATTATCGAACCAGAACCGCAGGCTCATGCCCGGCAAATACTTGAAAAACACCTTGATCCGGAGACAATGCGCGAGTTAATTGCACAGCGCGCAAAGTTGATGCAGGCAATCCAGCCCCAGGTGATTACGGTGACGCTAGTCTATGGAAGCCTGCGGAATGTAGAGCGCCTCACCAGTCTAACTGCTCAGCAGTGGTATGAAGACTTGACCGGTGCGTTCCATAACGGATGTCGCCTCATTGTCTATCAACATCAAGGGGCATACATGA
This sequence comes from Chloroflexus sp., assembly GCA_017743535.1. GTDB lineage: Bacteria > Chloroflexota > Chloroflexia > Chloroflexales > Chloroflexaceae > Chloroflexus. Next base: position 17,019 of record JAGHYT010000025.1, on the reverse strand, counting down.
GCCTGGATGAGAGGAGTTTCAGCGCCGCATTTGGCTTTCCCCAGCCGCAATTCAATGATGGAGTACGAGCGCTTCAGGCGGCTCAGCAGATCCAGGCCATGGTTGCCCGCCTAAGGATTCAGTGGCGACAGCAGATTGGTGCTGACCTGCCGCTGGCGATTGGGATTACGACCGGCCAGTTGATAGTCGGTGTTGTCGGTCGGGCGCAATCGGCTACAATGATGTGGAGTGGCAAGGCCTTGCGTGAAGCGCGGCGGTTGTGTCAATTGGCGCGTAATGATGAAATTGTCGTGTCTGACACGGTGCTGAAAACAGTTCCATCTGGACAGTTTACTCTTGATCCGCTTACGCCCGCGAATCTTCATAATGGAACAGAGATGGCACCGCTCTATCGTTTGGTTGGAAATACCTGAAGCACTATGAGTGATCCGGAACCTTCAATTGAACAATCGGCGATGAACACTCAAGGTTTGCTCCGCATCGCAACTGCGATTGAGACGGCAGCTACTCTCGATGAGCTTCTGATGCTGGCCCTGAACGAATTCGTCCAGGGTTTGGGTGTATCATTGTGCGGTGTATTAGTCCTCGATCCCGCTGGTGAGACGATTTCTCTGGTAAGTACCTTCCCACCCCGCATTTCTCTACCCCCTCCCATTCCATTACGTGATTTGCCGCTGATGCAGCAGGCATTACAACACCGGCAACCGTATCAGATCCTCGATCTGACCACAATGCCACAGTCTGGTGATCGTTCACCGGCTGTCTTGCAACTGTTGGGGATGCTAAACGAAGCACAGGTTCGCTCATTACTGATTATTCCTCTAGTTGCGCAAGATACGGTTATCGGGGCACTGGCGTTTGCCACGCTCGGCCAGTTACGACACTTTGATGATCAAGAGATTAGTGTGGCGCGCTTGATGGCTAGTCAGTTAGCCGCAGCTATTACCTCATTTCGCATGATCGAAGAGGCCTCACGGCGCGAGGCTGAGTTGGCCACGCTGAACGATATTGCGGCGGCTGTTACGTCATCGCTCGATCCGCGTGAAATTTACCATCTGGTGATGGAGAAGATCAACCAGTTCTTCCGCGTTGATGCCGGTTCGTTACTGATGCTTGATGAAGAGACGGGGGAACTGGTCTTCGTGATGACCCTGGAAGAGGGTCAGGAAAAGTTAGTCGGCCTGCGTGTACCTGCTGGAATGGGCATTGTCGGTGATGTGGCGCGCACACAGCAGTATGCCATCGTGCACGATGTTGATCGCGATCCACGGTTCTACCGCGCGGTCAGCGATGGGATCGGCTACAATGTGCGCTCGATTCTCTGTGTGCCGATTGTCGTGAAAGGTCGTAGCATCGGCGTTATTGAATTGCTCAATAAGCGTACCGGTCATTTCACCGAGGAGGAAGCGATCCGGCTTACTCGCATGGCAGCTACGATCGGGATCGCGATTGAAAATGCTCATCTGTTTCAGCAGGTCAGTACCGTCCGTGATCGCTTTGAGGCCATCGTCAATTCGACCAACGATGGGATCTTGATGGCCGATATGCGGGGTGTTATTGTGGCCGGTAATCCGGCGGCTGCCCGAATTTTTCACCGTTCCCGTGAATCGTTGATCGGATGTCAGCTCGATGAATTGATCGGCGAATTGATGAGCAGAGCACTGGTAGTTGAAGAGCCGACATGGCTCAACGAAGGTGCACTGCATCGCGTGATCGAGATCGAGTTGAACGATGGTCCGGTGCGCTATGTGCGCCATACAACTTTACCGGTGCTTGATACCGCTGGTATGCAGATTGGTCGACTGGCGCTGTTTGAAGATATTGCGAAAGAACGTGAGCTGGCCCGGTTGCGGGAAGATTATACCGGTATGCTGATTCATGACTTACGTGCACCACTTACTGCCATTATGAATGGCATTATGATGATGCTACGCGGTCTGGGAGGGCCGGTCTCGGAGCAGCAACGCGAGTTGTTGCAAATTGCCTATCAGGGTAGTCAGACGATGCTGGAAATGGTTAATACCTTGCTCGACATTAGCAAGATGGAGCAAGGTCGGATGAACCTGAACCTCGAACCGCTCTCGCCATACGCCCTGGTTGATGAGGCTATTGAACGCTTACAGGCATCAATTCAACAGCGTCACATTAATCTAGTGCAGGATTTAGCAATTGGTTTACCACCAATTGAGGCCGATCGCGATAAGATTGTACGGGTATTGCAAAATCTGATCGATAACGCGGTGAAATTCTCGCCAGAGGGCGGGTTGGTAGCGATTGGAGGGCGCTATCTCTCGTTTGCTTCTGATACTGCCGGTGGCGTGCATCCCGATCTCCCCCTTGCCCTGCCAGACATAGCGGCTGGTGAATGGCTTATTTTCTGGGTGCGTGATGAGGGGCCTGGGATCCCACCACAGTATCATGCCCGTATCTTTGAAAAGTTTGGGCAGGTACAACAACAAAAGTCGCGTGGAACGGGTCTTGGGCTTACCTTTTGTAAATTGGCGGTTGAGGCGCATAGGGGGAAAATCTGGCTACAAAGTCGTGAAGGTCTCGGTAGTACCTTTGCCTTCGCGCTGCCGGTAAAGCAGCGACAGCGGTGAGTACGAGGCAATGGCTGCTGGTTTGGCGATGTTAATCGTGAGAAGTCAGTTGCTATGCTCAGATAACGAAACTGTAAATAATCCCCCCTGTTAGATTAGCACACTATCAACTATACTGACAATGAATTCAATTGCCCCATGTCTAGTGCTTGGGGGTGTTCTGTGCAGCGGATTATCGCAATCCTTCGATCACGCATTCTTTTCACTATTATCTTGCCATACCTGCTCTTGATGATCATAGTGATGCTGGTTGGTTCCGGTATCGCTGTGACGTTGGTAGCAGGGAGTTGGCAGGAGCGATTTAATGATCAACTAGGTCAGGTAGCGCGTAATTTTGCTGAAGCATTGGCTTCACGCGAGATTAACAATATTGCCTACCTTGGTCAGATTGTGTTTACCACAGCCAATGCTGATACCGGTGCTCCGGCAATTGTTGATGCGATTGTCCGGCGGGATGAAGATGGATTAGCGTTAGCTATGCGCAGCCTCTGGACGCTTGGTCAGAGTAACGAAAATGTAACTCCTGATCGACTGATCGTTTTTGATCAGACTGGGAAGGCTTTGCTCGATTGGGAACGAGCCAGGGATGGTGATGAGCCGACGAAGTATATCGGGACGAATCTGTCCGGTTTGCCATTCATCGAGAAGGTATTACGCGGTGAGCAGACACCGGTTGGCACCGGTGAGGTGATCGGCGATAAATATAGTGGCCTGATCGCATTTCAACAGTCTGATGGCCGTGAAGTACTACATTTCTTTACCGTCGTGCCTGTTACTGTCCGCATTGACGATAACACGCCACCCCAGGTTGTTGGTGGTGTGCTGGTGGCTCAACGGCTTGATCGTACACTGGCGTTCTTGCAAGATCGCAGTCAAGCAGCAGTGACTGCCTGGTTTGATAACAATGGTTTACCATTGGCTGCAACGGTACCGGAGAGTTTTGTATCGCAACTCCGCCTCGATCAAACCCAGATCGAGAAGTTAGCTCAATATAATACCCTGGGAACCTGTCTCGACATCGGTAGTCTTCGTGGTCGGGTCGTCACTCCAGTTGAAAGAGTTGGGATACCGACCTGTTCATTGTTGACGACTGCTCGTTTTGGTGATTACGAGTATCAGCTCGTGTACGCACCGCTGTTGATACGTGGCGCGCAAAATGGCTATTTTGCAGTTGGTTTGTCACGTGATTTTATTCTTAGCGCCTGGGCTAGCAGTCGTAATGCGGTGATCGGTGTGACAGCAGGATTGGCACTGGCAGCAGTAGTGGTGGGTTATTGGGTTGCACGCCAGATCACTCGCCCGCTTGATGAATTGGTGGCGGTCGCTGATGCAGTCAGTGCAGGTGATCTCGACCGACGCAGCACTGTCAACGCCATGAATGAGTTGGGACGATTAGCGTTGGCCTTCAATCAGATGACATCCCATCTCTTGCATCTCTATCAAACGAGTCGTCAACTGAACCAGGAATTACAAATCGAAGCCATTTTGCAGATAGCCTCTACCAGTGCTGCTCATCTTCTTCCACAAACCGAGGCGATTGCCGTTGTGCGAGATACCGATGGTTGGCGTTTCCGGGTGCGTCCGAATGCGCCGTTAAGCTATGTAGCGTTGACAAGTCGGTATCTCAATGTGTTACCGATAAATGGCGGATCGCAGTTAGTTCCTTACACCGATCCACTGCTCCTTGCGAGCGGCGTCAAGAGTGCGCTGGCTGTTCCCCTCAGGCACGAACAACAGACGACCGGTGCTCTCATCTTTGCACATCCAGAACAGAATGCCTTTTCGAGCGCGGTGTTGCCGCATTTGCAAGCGATTGCCAACATGACGGCAGTGGCATTGGTGAATGCCCTCCTTTACGAAGCTGCGCAGCGTGATGCCGAGCAACAGCGGGCAATTCTTGCATCGATCAGTGATGGCGTTATTGTGAGTGATGCCCGTGGGCGCGTTGTGCTGTTGAACCCTGCCGCCGAGCAGTTGTTACGACCGATCCTAACCGGTCGTGCAGAGTTATCAATTCATGATCTGCCGCTGGTTGGTAGGGATATTCGTTCAGAGTTGTTTGGTCGGCCAGAGAAGATTGTATCCATTGGCAACCGCTATCTCACAGTAGGACGGGCGCCGGTCTGTATGCCCGATGGTTTTCAAATTGGTGAAGTAGTTGTTCTGCATGACGTCACTTCAGCTATCCAGATTGATCGAGCAAAGACCGATTTTATTGCCACCATTTCTCACGAGCTACGCACACCGCTGACCGTTATCCGCGGCTATCTCGAACTCGTGTTACGGCAGGCTGCATCGGGGTTAGATGATGGTCTACGCGAGATGCTTGATCAGGTACGTCAGAGTTCCCTTCAGATGACCAGGCTGGTGAATAATGCCATTATGGTGGCCTACCTTGACGCTGGTCAGATTGAAGTTCATATCCAGCCAACGCATCTGGCTTCGGTTGTCGATGCCGCAATACGTCCGTTACGAGAAACTTTTGCAACTTGCGGTCTACAGGTGAAGGTGGTACTGCCCGAAGATTTACCACCTGTGCTGGCCGACCAAGAGCTGTTGAAACAGGCGTTAGGTCATTTATTCGATAATGCCTGCCGTTATGTGCAGCAGGGTTGGGTGTTGGTTAGTGCCGGAATAGAGGGTCAGGAGGTCTGGATTGACATTAGTGATACCGGCCCTGGTATTCCAGAGGAGGTGATGGGACGGTTATTTACCCGTTTTCAGCGCGTTGACGGTAACAATTCAGTTCAACGTGGTGGTGGATTAGGGTTGGCGATCACCCGTCAATTGATTGAGTTGCAGGGTGGTTCCATTACGGTGAAAAGTGTTCCCGGCCAGGGTAGTACCTTTACTATCCGGTTGCGTTATATCAAGGAGCAAGAACGTGCTATTGCCGGGCAAGACACCGAACGCATCCAGAACTGACTATCTGCCATGGCTGATAGGAGGGGCGCTGATTCTGGCGGTGCTGCCGGTGTTCTGTGTTGCCCAAATCATCTTCTGGTGGTTGACACCAAACAACCAGCCGTTTAAAAGTATTAGTGCTGCACGAGGGTGGCAGGCGTATGAACCGTTTCCGGCTAATCTGCGTTTTGCCCCACTTGACGATGACTTGCCCAACCTTGTCGCTACAGAAGTGGCGCGGCGCACGCAAACACCAATTACTCAGACAATGCGTTCCTCGCCGGTATCAATCGTAGCAGTACCACCGCCACCCACCCGGATCGATCCTCCGACACCGACGGCAACACCTACCCCATCTCCTACTCCGACATCAACGTCTGTTCCGGCGGGAGGTATTTTACCCACCATACCACCGACACCTACGACGGGCGTAGTTGTGGTTGTCCCAGGGCCGACTGCAACACCGACCGCGACAAGATTGCCTGTGCCAACTCCGTCACCGACACCGACGTTCGCTCCGGTTGGTACTGTAACAGTAACCGCGACGGTAGCATCAACCCTTTCACCCACGGCGGTACCAATCATAACTGCGCTGCCAACTTCAACGGCAACGGTAACATCAACGCCACGGCCACCATCAGCATCCACGCCAACGGTTACTACCAGGGTGCCGCCGACTGCTACGGTTGTGCCAACTGCTACACCGACAACAGAGCCAACTGTTACTCCGATTCTCACGCCAACAGTGGAACTGACGGCAACCGTTACACCTGAACCAACGGCAACACCGACGGCAACCGTCACCCCGACTCGCGAACCGACTGCGCCACCAACCCGAGTGCCGCCAACAGCGACACCAACCGTCCCGGTGACGCCAACCGTCCCGGTGACACCAACCGTCCCGGTGACGCCAACCGTCCCGGTGACGCCAACCGTCCCGGTGACACCAACCGTTCCGGTGACGCCGACCGTCCCGGTGACACCAACCGTTCCGGTGACGCCGACGGCAACGGCGACGCTCGAACCGACTGCCACGCCTGAACCAACCGCGACGCCGACGGCAACGCCAACTCCTACACCGACTCCCGTGGTAAGAGTTAGGGTTCGACCAATCGATCCGGTTAATGAGGGTAATCCTCCCACTGTTACTCGCCGTGATGTTGTTGTTGAATTACTCACCGACAATGTTATCGATGTACAGGTGACGTACAGTGTGGCTCCTGGGGGAATATTCCCGGCAACCCCTGGCAGTGATTACCGGGTACCAGACGGTAACACTGGTTCGCTTGTCTTTCCAGCCGGATCATTGGCTGGCACGACCAGGACGGTATCAATTGAAGTCAACGGTGATACCATTACCGAAGAGGATGAAACGGTCATTTTCCGACTGACCGGTATTGTCGGTGGGGAACTGGAGAATAGCGAGCAGGTCTTAACCATTATTGATGATGATGCGGTAACAGTAAGTATCGGACCTGCTGCGGTAGAGGAGGGTAATGCAGGTACAGAGACCCAACTTGAGTTTCCAATCTTTTTAAGTAACCCTGCTCGTGAACGTTCAATACGTGTACGTTATCGAGTTGAGCCGATCTCGGCAACGGCTGATGTAGATTATCGGGCGACGACACCTGCCGAGCTGGTGATTCCACCTGATGATTCAGCGCCGGTGATCATTGTGACCGTGATTGGTGACGATACTCCTGAACCGAATGAGACTCTTCGCGTTGTTTTGGAGGGTGTGATTGGCGGCTCGCTTGGTGCAAATGAGGCTATCGGGACTATCATTAATGACGATCTACCGCCAAGTCTTCCAGGTCGGACCATCGAGTCTACTCGCGAAGGAAGCAGGGGGTGGAACGTTGATCGGGCTGGGCGCACAGTGAACGTTCAATCATCGTTTTCAGGTTGGTCGGGTTGGCGAGGGAAAAGAAACCATAGGCCTAATTCAAGCGCAATCGGAATGAACGCCAGCGCAATGAGAGGTGGCCAGATTGGGCTGAGTGCAAAGTAGAGTGCAAGCGGTGGGATCGCTAAAATAATGGCAAAGACAGTCATTGCCAGATTTCCCCAACCGACAGCAGCCACGACTCCGACGACAGTCCCTACAACGATCACGGCATCGCTACAAGTAGCGAGTGCAGGACGATTGTAGCAACTGTTGAGCGCAGAAGGAACCGCTATATCGAACATCACCCCCTGCAATTCAAAGAATGTAGGGAGGAAGATTCGCCGTAACCAGAATAGCACTGCACCGAGTGCAATTACAAGATAGGCCCGCACGACGCGGTGGGTCAGAATTGGTGGTATGTTCATACGAGTAATACAAGTAATACTGAGAGCCGTTGCTATGCAACGGCTCTGCTCATCGTCAACCGATTACAACGGTTATGAACCAACAACGATGTTGACCAGACGGTTAGGAACAACGATCACGTTGCGGATAGGCTTGCCGTTAATGAACTGCTGAACTCGCTCGTTCCCAAGTGCTAGCTCACGGAGATGTGCCTCGTCGAGATCGACGGGAACTGTCAGTTTGCCACGCACTTTGCCGTTGACTTGCACGACAATCTCGACCTCTTCTTCGGCAGCAACTGCTGGATCGGCAACTGGCCAACGTTGCTGGTGGATGCTGTAAGGTTTGCCGAGTCGTGACCACAGCTCTTCACTGATATGTGGTGTGATTGGTGCCATCAACAGCAACAAAATCTCAATCGCTTCGTGCCAGGCTGGAGTATCAACCAGACCTGCATCACGAGCGCGATAAAGGGTGTTGGTGAACTCCATCAATGCGGCGACCATCGTGTTGAACTTAAAGTTCAGGATGTCACGCTCTACCCGTTGAATTGTCTGATGAGCTACGCGGCGTAACTGGCGCTCGCTCATTGTAGCGCCAGATTGACCACGCTCGGCGTTGGGGAAGAGCACAATTCGCCAGACTCGGTCGAGCCAACGTTTCACGCCAGGGACGCCATCAGTACTCCAGGGTACCGACAGCTCGAAGTCGGAGATAAAGGCTTCATATCCACGTAGCGCGTCGGCGCCGTGTTCGGCAACAACTTCGTCAGGGGTAATGACGTTGCCCTTCGATTTCGACATCTTCTCAATCACAATCTCGCCGTTGACCTCGCGTGGTGGGGCCAGGATCAGACCCTGATTGCGTAGGCAGGTGAAGGGTTCAAAGAACTTGACCACACCAAGATCGTAGAGCACTTTCGTCCAGAAGCGGGCATAGAGCAGGTGCATGACCGCATGTTCAGCACCGCCGACATACATATCAACCGGCAACCAGTAATCAAGTGCCTCTTGACTAGCCAGCGCCTGCTGATTGTGATTGTCGGCAAAGCGCAGGAAGTACCACGACGAGCAGGCGAAGGTGCCCATAGTATCGGTTTCGCGCCGACCCTTACTCCCATCGGGAAGGGTCACATTGACCCATTCGTCGATCAACGCCAGTGGTGATTCGCCAGTTGCCGTTGGTTCATAGCTCTCGACATTCGGCAAGGTCAGGGGCAATTCGTTATCCTTAAGTGCGATTTCCAGGCCATCTTCGCGATGAATAATTGGGATAGGCGTTCCCCAGTAGCGTTGACGACTGATCAGCCAGTCGCGCATCTTGTAATTGGTTCGTCCTTTCCCGATCTTTTGCTGTTCAAGATAGGCAATTGTCTGCTCGATTGCCTGATCAGCCGGGATACCATTGATGGGGCCTGAGTGAATTGGCACACCGACTGCGTCGTGATAAATAAGATCGCGATAGGCTTCGATCCGATGCAGGTACGCCATAGCGGTCGGCAGGTGTTCATCGCCAGTTGCAGCTCGCAGGCGTGCTGTTATCCGTTCATCGGCAGCGATCGAGTCAAGGGCAATCACCTCATCGGGGAAGATAAAGAGCCACCCTGATCCGGCAACTTCTGTCCAGCCGTCGTGCAGTCGTGGCTGGATCAGCGTGGCGTATTCAGTCGCTCGCTCACCACTTAGTTCGACCAACAGATCACCGTTATCCTGCACGGTAACGGCAAAGCCAGCGGCTTGCAATGCAGACGCAGTATCTTCGGCAATCGTTGCTGCACGCAGGAGTGAACGGGCTGCATTGTCTGGGCGAGTAATCACCGGGATAATTGGCAGACCGTACTTGAGAGCGAACGCGAAGTCACGTTCGTCGTGCGCTGGCACGGCCATAATTGCACCGGTACCGTAGCCCATCAATACATAATCGGCGATCCAGATGGGGATGCGCACACCATTGACCGGATTTATTGCATAGCCGCCTGTCCAGACACCGGTTTTTTCTTTCTCCTCGGCAACCGCAGTGGTCGTTGGTCGATTACGGGCCTGCGCAACATAGGCTTCAACCTGATCTCGTTGCGCATCGGTGGTCACCTTTGCCACCAGCGGATGTTCAGGCGAGAGCACCATAAAGGTCGCGCCCCACAGCGTGTCAGGGCGTGTGGTGAAGACAATGATCGGATCACCTGCTTCGGTGTGGAAGACAACCTCTGCACCGCGAGAGCGGCCGATCCAGTTGCGCTGCATCGTCACGATCTTCGACGGCCAGTCAACAGTGTCGAGATCGCGATCCAAGCGGTCAGCATAGGCAGTGATGCGAAAGAACCACTGCTTCAGCACCTTTCGTTCGACCTTTGCACCACTACGCCACGCCGTACCATCGGGCAATACCTCTTCGTTTGCCAGCACCGTCTTATCGACCGGGTCCCAGTTTACGACTGCTTCACCCCGGTACGCCAGCCGAAAACGGCGCAAAATTTCCTGCCGTTGGAGCGGTGTTGCCTGTCGCCACTCTTCAGCCGTCACTTGCGGTTCGGTAAGGGACAGATCAAGACGACTGGTACCGTGCTCGGCCAGTTCTGTCTCCAGTTCACTGATTGGGCGCGCCTTATCAACTCGTCGGTCATACCAGGAGTGGTAAAGACGTAGAAAAATCCATTGCGTCCAACGGTAGTAATCGGGTTCAGACGAAGTAATCTCGCGATCCCAGTCATAGCTGAGACCGAGCATGTTCATTTGACGTTTGTAATTGGCACTGTAGCGGCGAGTGAGGACAGCCGGGTTGGTTTTTGTCTTTATGGCCGCGTTCTCGGTTGGCAAACCGAAAGCATCCCATCCCATAGGGTGCAGCACGTTGTAGCCACGCATGCGGTAAAACCGCGCCACAACGTCCGTCGGTACATAGTTCCGGCAGTGACCAACGCTGAGGCCATCGCCACTTGGATACGGGTAAAAATCGAGGACGTAATACTTTGGTTTTGACGGATCGATGGGTGGTGTGCGGTAGAGTTGATCGGCTGCCCAACGGGCCTGCCATTTGGCCTCGATGGCAGCGGGATTGTAGCGTTCAATTTGCGACGTTTCTACTTTAGCATCACTCATACAACGTTATACCTCGCAGAGATGAGCAACGGATGACAGAACAGACGAACATTCTACAATAATGAAGATCATTAAGATCAGGGTCTGCCATGCGCTCACCTCCTTTCGCCGATGTCTGGCTGATCACAGCAGGATAGATGCTTTCTGCATTATAGCATTTTCTGAACGTTTGATGCAAAGATGAATAGACAATATAGAGGGTCAACGTTTCGGTTTGGTGATCGTGTTTGATCCGCTCATGCGTTTCATTCACACACGTACAGAAATCTTCACCCGATGGGCAGCACGAGCCGCTTGTCCGCATCCTACCGTGGTCACCCCCACCTATCCCTAGCCCCAACTTTCTCTTCCATGCGGGAAGAGGCAGGAGGATGTAGGGTGGGTTGGGAAGCCGCCTCTACCGATGCGATGACAGGCAAGGTTCCCGAAACACACCGTCGTATGGTCGTTGCAATGACGAATGCGCCAGGTAGGGGTGCCACGGCGCCGTGCGGTAATGATAGCAGGGTATCGTAGAGACGCAGCATCGCTGCGCCCGTGCCGTGCAGTGATGATGGAAGGATCGAAGGGTCGTCGCGATGCCGCGCCCGAATGGACAGCGACATCCGGGTGTCGTATGAGCGATACCATCCCGCAAAGGCAGGCGGGTTGGGAACCCACCCCTATCTCCCAACCCTCAGAACGATCTCGCGCCCTGCCTCTAGCGCCAGCCGCCGATTGCCTCAAAGATCGCCCGGTCGTGGTACGGATTGGGGATCGTTGCCTGGGGTTGTGCCAGTAGATACTCAGCCATCTCCTCAAAGGGTCGCGTGCATTCCTCTTTCCCTGGCCCCTCCATCTCGAAGAGTGTCTTACCGACAAGGCGTGAGCGACGAATGAGATCGTGGTAGGGAACACGTCCGATAATTTTGGTACCAACTTTCTCGGCAAATTGATCGAGCAAGTTCGTACCGCCGCCGTACTCGTAATCGACTCGGTTAGCAATGATTCCGGCTAACTTGACCTTGTGGCGCTGCGATTTTTGCGCAATCGCCAGGCAGAGCCGATTAGCAGCAAAGATGCTGTCGAAGTCATTACAGGCAATGATCAACCCGTAGTCGGCATAGTTGAGAGGTGCTGAAAAGCCACCACAGACCACATCACCGAGGACGTCGAACACAATGACATCATATTTGTCATAGAGACCAAACTCTTTCAGCAGTTTGACCGTCTCGCCCACTACGTAGCCGCCACAACCGCTACCGGCTGGCGGGCCACCTGATTCAAGTGTATCAACGCCAGCAAAGCCGGTATGAATGACATCCTCTTTACTCACATCTTCCAAATGGAAATTAACACTGTCCAACACGTCGATGACGGTCGGCTGGAGATGCCCGGTCAGCGGAAAGGTACTATCGTGCTTGGGATCACAGCCGATCTGGAGTACTTTGGCGCCCTTGAGAGCCATCGCTGCTGAAAGATTGGCCGAGGTTGTCGATTTACCAATTCCACCTTTGCCGTAGATCGCGAGGATAAGGGACATGGACAACTCCTTCTGTTGGGCCGGCAGTGCCGGCAGCGAATGACCATTCCAATGCCGTTCACGGTGCTAACGTGCGGTTAAATGTACGTTGATAGACATCAGCGTAGCGTGCCAGTGCACGGTACACATAACTAGGCACAATCCGCCGTTCGAGCCGACCATGTCGCTCGCGGACGAATTGCAAGTTCCGGAGTAGTTTCATCTCGATCACCGAGCGAGCGAATTCGAGTCCTTTCGGCCCGCTTCGGCGTTGGATGAATGCCACTAATTGCCGAACCGGCCACGGTGGTCGCTTCCGCGGCTGCCGCAGCATCTGGATGTAAGCAGGCATGCCACGAGTCCGATCACCGCTGCTGATCGGTTCTCGTTCTTCAACGTAAGGCCGTAGCAGGTTGTACAATTCTACCCCCTGCTCGGTACGAATGAGCGTCCATTGCCAGCGTTCCTCGGGTGGGAGTGGTGCTCCCATGTAGCCGATGGTCAGATCGGACAGGCCATTTTGATAATCGAAACAGCTCAGACAGGCGGGCGGAAAAACCCCTAATTCACCACCGAGCCGATTGACATCGAGATCGACAAAGTTAACCTTCTCGACCGAACCATCTTCATGCTTGAGCCAGATGCGGAAGTCTTGCATAAACTCGTGGTGGACAACCGTTTCTGGCGAGCGGGAAACGACCCGCAAGAAGCGCTGGAGATCGGGATATGTTGTGTTGTCCGTGCAGGGTATACCAATAATGTAGAGTCGTTCCAGACCGAGTTGCTCTTCAATAGCGCGCAGGGCGTGTACCTGACAGCCAGTACCGATGTAGGCAATGCGACGCAGGCCAGCTTGCCGTACCTGGGTGAGCACATCGAGGGTGGGAGCAAGGCAGGGCTTATTGCCGCGTGTTGCCCGCACTTCGTCGGGAGTACGGGCCAGGATTGGTAAAGGCGCGTAGCGTGTACCAGGTACCGCTCCAGTTGTGATCACCCCTTCAACCAGACCCCGTTCGAGGAGGAGAGCGCCGAGACTGGTAACGGCGCCACTCCACTGGGCATCAGGAACCGGTGGGCGCATACGGAAGACGCGCAACTCGCGGTAGATGCCGAAGAGTAGCTCATCGCCGTCGCGACGATTGCGACCGTGTAAACGACGCTCAATCTCCTCGGCGCGATTGTTGACGAAGACGCAGCTCTGCGCCATCAGAGGTCGTAATTCGCCAGTGCAGATACCGCAGTCACTACACAATTTTGGCCGCCCGGCCAGACGTTCTTCACGGCTCAAGAGGGCAATCTCGGCTAGTTGCCGGGATGGCCGCGGCTGATGGGGGGTCTTGGATGACAACGTCGTGTTCATGCACCAAGCTCCTCTTTGGCGGCCAACAATACTTCTGCCGTAATGACCGCATAACCACGTTGACGGGCATACTTCTCGACGTTACCTCGCACGCGCCCCCGCACAAAGAAGGGAACTTTCTTGAGCATCGCTTCGGCATCGGCAGCCCAAACCGGATCAACTGGTGCCGGCGCTGGTGTAACGGCGGCAGTCGATGTTTGGGTTGGGGCAGGTGCAGAAGCTACAGCAACGGCAGCCGGTGATTCATCGAGCGGTTTACTACTCTCAACCGGTGGAGCCACAGGGGCTGGTTCAGCGACCGATACCCGCTCCGTTTTCTCCGGCAGATCAAGCCCGGCATCACCAAATAGATCGATCAGGTGTTTCTCCATACCGAGCGTACAGGTGGTATAGACCTCGTCGGCAATCACATCTGCACCGTCGAAGCCAAGGAAGGGACGATATGCTAGCAGGTGGTTCTCGATATGGGTTGGCGGCGAGATGACCATACAGTTTAGATCGTAGCGCCGCGAGGTATGGCGTTCCATCTGTGTGCCGCAGACCAGTTCGGGGCGCAGCTCGGCGATTCGATTCGCTACGGTTTGAAACTCGTCGGTCACCAGTAGATCATCGACGTAGCCGGTCAATTGTTCGCGTACCCAATTGGCATGATGCTTCACATACGTCCCGGCGCCGGCAATTGGCATTCCCAGCTCATCATGCAAGAAGCGCGTAATACCGACAACATGAGTGGCATCGCCAAACACGAAGGCTGGCTTTCCGGAAAAACTATCCATGTCGGCAGTACGTGCAAACCAGGGCACGGCAGAAGGAGCCGACATCCCATCGAGCGAAAAGGCGGTGAGTGGTGGCATCGGAATCTCGGCACCGGCCTGTGCCAGCAGCTCTCGCAACCGCTCGATCCAGCGCAGCGTCGGCTGGACACCGATAGGTGCATCGAGCAGAGCCGGTACGCCAAACTGCTCTTCAAGATAGGTTGCAGCCCGCAGACCCAACTCGCGGTAGGGTGCAATCGTCAGCCATGCAGCCGGTAGACGACGTAAATCGGCAATACTGGCGCCCCATGGTGCAACCACGTTGATCTCAAGGCCCAAGGTCTTGAGCATACGGCGCAGACTGATCAAATCGTGACGGGCATGGAAACCGAGCGAAGCCGGGCCAAGAATGTTCACGGTTGGGCGTTCGGTACGCGGTTGAGGTTGAGCGTAGCGCTTGACCAGATCGGTAAACAAACTCTCAGCGGCAACAATTTCTTGCATGCGGTACGGATTGGCATCGTAGACCATCACATCGCATTGCAAGCCGGCGTGTTGAGCGGCGATCTCCAAATTCTCTTGCAACAAGATCGTCGAGCACGACGCTACCACAACGATCAGATCGGGGTGCACCCGCTCTTCCACCTGTCGTAGTGTATCCGGGAGGCGGATCGTGCCACGGGCGAGGTCGGTTCCGCTCACCACACTCGTTGTCATCGCCGGAAAGTTGGGAGTACGGTCAAGCATTGCAAAGATCGCATTGACATAATCGTCACCTTGCGGTGCGTGGAACACAGCGTGGACATTCCGCATACTGTTGGCAATCCGGCCAACGCCGTGATGGGCAGTTCCTTCGTACATCCAGTAAGCCAGTCGCATGGAATCGTCTCCTCTCACGATCGCAACGAGATCACACCACCGGGTGAGCTGGGCATCATACCGGTCAACCAGATTGGATCAGAACCGAGCGGGTCGAGCTTTGCGTGGCGTTGCAGTGCACGAGTGAACGACGTTACCAGATTGTTGACGCCAGCCCAACCGTGGATTGGCAGGAAGCAATACTCAGTTCCCCATTTGGCGACTGTTCCCTGACCGACTAGCGGGTTGGTCGTAATGATGTTTGAGATTATCAGGTCGGGCTTCGTTTCAGCGATGGTTCGCAATTGACGATGGAAATTAGCCTGTTCGACCAACCGCACACCTTCGAGCGCAGCCAGTTCGGCAGCATGAAAGCGCCGATTAATGTATGGGGTCGAGCATTCGACTACTTCAGCGCCACAGGCCTTAAGGAAACGGGCAAGTGGCAGTTCCATCAGCGTATCACTGGCGAAGAAGACCTTCTTGCCCCGCAAGAGATCGGTGTGATGCTTGATCCGTTCCCATGCTGCCGCTTCACGGTCGCTCAGATCAACCTGCATTCCAAACTGAGCCGCTAAATCCTCCCAAAAGCGGCGGGTACCATCAGGCCCAAACGGGAAGAGTGAAGAGAGAACGGTACAGCCTCGCTCATTGCGCAATTGGGTGGCAGTTTTATGGAGGTACGGTTGCAGTGGAGCGATCACGGTTCCCGGCCCGATGGGTGGCAACTCGGTGAAATGGCTGGCCGGTAGGAAGCCGGCAACCGGAATGCCTAGTCGGGCCGCTTCAAGCGAGAAGTCATCGGCAATTGCATCGTTGACCGAACCGAGAAAGACGACTCGCTTGTCATCGGGTGGCGCTGGTGGGCAGAAGGGGATCAGTGCCTGTAAGACCGAATCCTCACTCTGCGAGAAAGTGTAATCCAGGCCGGAGGCAGGAACAAACAAAACCGGCACTTCGGGAGTGCTGACCGAAGCTGCCAACCCTTCAAACTCGACCTTCATCACTTCGGGTGTGCACGACGAGAGCAGGAAAATCACCGAAGGATGATGCTCTCGTTTGATCTCCTCAATTTGGGCTGAGATGTCAGGCTGCGATGAACTGAGGTCAGCTTCTTCAAGCAGCGAAACGGCAAAGCGCGGGCGAGCAAAGATCATGACGCCGAGGGTATTTTGCAGAAGGTGGGCGCAGGTATGGGTACCAAGGATGAGAAAGAAGCTGTCTTTGATCTTTTGGTAGAGCCAGCCAACGCTAACCAGACCGCAAAACGAGTGGTAAATGCCATCCTCGCGGATGGGAGTCGCTTTTGAGTGCATAGCGCCTCCTCGAAAATTGTAGTGCCTATTTGGAACTACCAGGTTTAGAAACATTTTAGCATAAAAAGCAAGAAGGTGAAGTATAAACAAATTCGGTGCAAAAGTGGTGCAAGGGTAAGTCTGAACAGTGACGGGTACGGAGATCGCGTTTGCCTCCGAAAGGTACCTGCTCAATCGCCCGCTTCTGATCTCTCGGAGTGGCATGCCGATTAGGATATGACCTTCGCTCATCTCCCGCAACGAGAGGTTGCAGGTGGGTTCAGCATTGTCGCAGGTTTTCGCGTAACTTTCTGACCGCTCAAACGGTTTCTTTATCGAGCACCGTTTTGAGCACCAG
>JAGHYT010000171.1:0-7232 GCA_017743535.1 Chloroflexus sp. | reverse complement strand
CCCCTCACCTTTCCCTCACTCCTCTCTCGTTTGCCGCTACCACCGCTAATCTACCCGGTGTCGGGATGCCAGCCCCATTCGGCTAGCAGCGCCAAATCGGCTTGGGTCAGTACCCCGGCAGCCGCGGCGCGGGCAAGTAGATCGGGACGCCGAGTGAGTGTTCGGCGGAGTCGTTCGACCCGGCGCCAACGAGCAATCTCACCGTGGTGACCGGAAAGGAGCACGGACGGCACTGCCAGCCCTTCCCATACTGCTGGTCGCGTATAGTGCGGATATTCGAGCAAAAAATCGTTGTGGCTCTCTTCAACAATCGACTCGCTGTCAATCACCCCCGGCGCCAGACGCGCCACCGCATCAACAACAACCATGGCCGCCAACTCACCGCCGGTCAGCACATAATCGCCGATGCTCAACTCGCGGTCGATCAACGTCTCGCGCACACGCTCATCGATCCCTTCGTAATGACCGCACACTAGTAACAATCGTGGCAGGGTTGCCAGTTCACGAGCGATGCTTTGCGTAAACAGCTCACCATCGGGAGTCAGTAAAATCGTCGGCCCCTGCCGCTCATCGGCTGCGCGTACCGCGCGGATTGCCGCTGCCAACGGTTCGGCCTTCATCACCATTCCGGCTCCACCACCGTATGGTGCATCATCGGCAGTACGATGGCGATCAGTCGTCCACTGTCGAATGTCGTGGAGGTGAATCTCGATCTTCCCGGCCTGTTGCGCCCGCTTGAGAATACTCTCAGTGAGCGGCCCCTGGAACATAGCCGGAAAGAGCGTCAGAATATCGAACCGCATTGTAGTCATGCCTCGACGCTGCGCAGATACTGATCAAAAAACTCAACCACGCGCCGACTGTAGGTTATCCGATCAACAAAATACCCACCGCAATGTTCCGCACCAGGCACTTCCCATACCATGCGCGGTTCACGGGCTGCGGCATATAATTGCCGAACGTGGCTCACCGGGACGATGGTGTCATCAGTGCCGTGGATCAAGAAAACCGGTCGAGGGGCGATCTGCCCAATAACATCAATCGGGCGGGCTTGACTGAAACGATACCCGTGGCGGCGTGCGACGATCATATCGGCCAGCCGTACCAGTGGTCTGGCTGGAATGCGTAGCACTTGTTCGATCCCATGGGCAACCACGTCATCACCGGCAGTAAACGAACTATCGGCTACCAGCGCTTTCACCGATTGATCACGGGCCGTCGCCAGAATACCCACTGCGGCTCCCATCGAATAGCCAACGACTCCAATCGATGCTGTGGGTATGCGTTGACGGACATACGCCAGCGCGGCCAGCAAATCCTCGACTTCGCGACTGACCAACGTCTGTGGCCATGGGTCCGACTCGCCCCGCCCACGGTAATCGAACAACAGCACGTTATAACCGGCTCGCCAGCAATAACTACCAATGCCTAACAACTCATCTTTGCGACCGGAGTGACCGTGACTACCGACGATCACCGCATCGGTCTCAGGTCGAGGCAGCCACCAGCCGACCAGCCGTAGATCGTCGCTACTCCGAAACTCTACCCTCTCGTAGGGAACGCCAAGCTCCCATGGGGTAAAGGTGTATCTGTCGAGGTAAGATTGACGCGGCGGCGGACTAACCCGTAAACTGACGTAATAAGCTGTCCCGGTAATGCCTCCTAACAAGCCGATGGCGCCGGTCAGCGCCATCGGTAAGGAACTCAGCCCAAACCTGGTAGTCATAGCACGTCCTTATCCATTGCTGATAAACTCAAATTTCGTCTCGCTTTGTGGTTGGAGCAATAGATGAATTTCGTAAAGACCCTCGGCGTGGCGTCCCTTGAAAGGCAAGCCCAAGCCGGTGGCAAGGCGAATCATAGCGGTATTGTCGGCGTGGGTCAACAAGATCAGTCGCTCAAGCCCACTCTTGCGAGCTTCAGCGATCAGCAATTCCATCAGCTTGCGCCCAACGCCTGTGCCCTGATAGTCATCACGAACCAAAATTGATGCTTCGGCTACCTTCGGGTTATGTGGCAAGCGAGCAAAACGAGCAACTGCTACCGCTTCCTCGCCGTCTTGCTCGTCGGCAAGGGCAACCAGCGCCGCCTCACGCTGTGGATTAATCGCTGCCAGGCGCTGTGCTGATTTGTGTACCAGCTCCGGCGAGGCATGCTCGGCGGCGATAAAGAACCGCCGGTAGATTGTTTGCGGGGAGAGGCGGTAAAACATCCGCTCAAGCAGCACGGCATCGGGTGCAGACAGACTCCGTACTCGTAACGTGCGCCCATCACGGGTTGTTATTGTCGTCATCGCTGCTGCCTGGCATACAGATTGATCGTTCATTGTCGCTCCTGGTGTGGCTAGTGCTCCGGCAACAGATGCTCGACGGCGCAGATTGCGCTCGTTCACGATACGCTGAATGGTACCTGCCGATATGTCTCACCAGTATGCTGCACCTGTGTGCTACAGGTATTGTAGCATGGGTATGATACAACCGTGAACGATGATAACGCAGTGCGTTATACCGATTCGGAATAACCCTGAGTGCAGGAACGAATGAACGCACATCGAGGAGGAGCCTTGGAAGAACTGATTGCCATCGTTGGCCCAACTGCGGTTGGGAAGACAGAATTGGCCGTAGCCTTGGCCAGGAAACTCAACGGCGAGATTGTCTCTGCCGATTCACGGCAGATTTATCGTGGCATGGACATCGGTACGGCCAAGCCGACACGCGATGAGCTGCGCCAGGCTCCGCATCATCTGATAGACATTCGCGACCCTGACCAGTCATTTTCGCTGGCCGAATTTTACGATCTGGCGCTGGCCGCAATTGCCGACATTCGCTCACGTGGGCGCGTGCCGTTGCTGGTGGGCGGTACCGGTCAGTACCTGGCGGCTATTCTGGAAGGCTGGCAAATCCCACGGGTAGCACCACAGCCTGCCTTACGTGCCGAACTCGAGCAGATAGCAATGCAGGAAGGTCCGACCGCGCTCCATGCCCGTCTTGCCGCCATTGATCCGGTCGCTGCGTCACGCATTCCACCGAGCAACGTGCGGCGCGTGATCCGTGCACTCGAAGTCTATCTGGTCAGCGGCGAACCTATCTCTCGTCTGCAAGAGCGACAGCCACCACCATTCCGCCCGCGAACCATCTGGTTGCATCGCCCGCGATCCGAATTGTACGCTCGCGCCGATGCTCGCATTGAACGGATGATTGCAGCGGGGCTGGTTGAGGAAGTGGCCGCTTTGCTCGCACGCGGTTACGACTGGTCGCTACCGGCAATGTCGAGTCTGGGCTACGTTCAGTTTCGGCCATATTTCGCGGGGCAAGCCGACCTGACTTCCTGTATCGAACGCTTGCGCTTCGACACCCACGCCTTCATCCGCCGGCAAGAGATGTGGTTTCGTCGCTTACCCAATCTCGAAATCTGGACACCTGATCACCCAGACTGGCGCGCCATTATCGCCTGAGCCACTTCGTGCTCACGCAGCACATGTTCGAGGAACCGTTCGGGATGACCATCGGCCGGTGGCAAGCCAAGACGCTGCCGGATCATCATTGCCAGTTGGGCCGCTAGTTCCAGCCGCGAGTCAAGATCGAGTTCTAACCGCCGCTGGAAAAACTCGACCAACAGAGCGACATCTTCGGCGGTTAGCCGTTCAACGTTGGGAACAAGAGGGGTTGCTGGGGCGTCAGGTGCTCGCGGCGGCACCAGGACAACAACTGGTCGCAGCACCTGATCAAGCGTTAGCAGAGCACCTTCGTGAACAACGATTGTCCCCGCAGTTAAATCACCCAGCCGCCGGTGGTAACGATCAACAAACATTGCCAGCAGACCAACCCCGTATCCCAACGGCAAAAAATCAATGGCTCGCATCAGATTCCGCACCACGATCGCCCCCGTGTCGGCTGGACGTCCACCCTCGCGCAAGACGCGCAGTCGCAACAACCGTTTTCCCGGTGTCTGCCCATTCCAGAGCCATTCAAAGAAGATGTAGTAACTCCAATTCACCACAAAGGTGAAGAGAGCGAGCAGCGCCAACGCCAGATCAGTGCTCATCGCTCTATCACTCAAACCAATCGAGGTTGCACCTATGATCAGGATAGTGACCAATATCAGATAGTCGATCAGCGCAGCCAGGCCGCGACTCGCCGGGCCAGCCATAACGTAGATAATCTCGACCCCTTCTGGGGTTAATACCCGATACTGTTCATCACGCTGGAGGGTGTTCATCACTGCTCTTGCGTTGGCAATTCGGCATCATCGGGCGGTGTTGACACCAACTCTGTTTCGTGTGTTACTTCCAGATGGCTCATATCGTTCACTAGCTTCACTCGCCAGTGCTTATAACCAATTTCAAGAATCGTCACCGAGGTATTGCCTATCCCCCGATAATGACCAAAAATTGAGCCATGAAAATTCTCTGCACGCGCCAGCAAGGCGCGAATACAGCCGCCATGCGTTACAAAGGCCAACGTGCGACCACGGTGCTGAGCAACCATTGCTTCTACCGCCGTCACCACCCGCTGTCGAAATAGGGCGATCGTCTCACCACCGCCGCGCGGCAAATCCTGTCCCTGCGCAATCTGTTCCCACTCTTCGGCAAAACGGGTACGTATCTCATCATTTGTTAAGCCACTCCAGCTCCCTACATCAAGCTCGCGTAGCGCTGGCAAAAGCTGCACCGGCACTCGCAGCGCAGCCCCAATTTCCCACGCCGTCTGATAAGCCCGCGCCAGATCGCTGCTATAGATCGCACTAAACTGCACTCCTTCGCGGGCCAACCGCTGCGCTAATAACCGCGCCTGTCGAAAGCCAATCTCGTTCAACGGAATATCAGCATGTCCCTGCCAGCGCTTCTGCAAGTTCCAATCGGTCTCACCGTGGCGGATCAGATACACAGTCGTCATACAAATCCTCGCATACAGACGGCCACATCACTTATAGTAGCACGTACCTGCAACCGGATTGTTAATCATGATCAAGAGAGGTACAGCCGGTCTGACCCCACAGGATCGCAGCCGAGAAGCAGGTGCGGGCCATCCTCCCCGTTCCGCTCGCTTGTGAAAGGGGCTAGGGGGAAGGTGCGGGGACGGGTTTCCCATGCGCCCAACGCACTCCCTGCATCACACCTAGCCTAAGCGAGTATAATCTGCGATAACGGATACAGTGAAACTCAGGGAAACCCCATGTTTGATCAACCGACCGAACAATTCACCGACCAGGAAATCGCCCTTCTCCGGCCGTTTGTCACCAACGTTGACCGGCCAATCTTCTGTCTGCGCAATCTACCGGAGGTCGTGAAGGGGGCACTCTTTGCCCGTTACAGCCGAAGCACGAAAAGCCTGCGCCGCCTCCTGCTCGACGAATTCATCAACGAACCGGAATCGGGCTTTGCCGCTATCGTATCCGCGATTGGCGACAGTCCTGCCGCGCAACTGATTGCCGCCCGTCAGGCAGAAGCGTTTTACGACCGTGTCCTGATCGGGTACGGCGACGACTCGGTCGCTGAACTGGGTGGCGCGCATCTAGCCTGCGAGGGCATCAGCAATATCGCTGCCAAGCTCCTCGAAGACCGTCGGATCGGCATTTCACCGCTCGAAAAATCCACTCGCTATGTGCGGTTCGATCTGATGGGGCCGCATGGCTATCGCTACTTGCGCGAACCGGCGATCATGGCCTCGGTATTCGCCCAGCGCTACGTGACCGTGATGGATCAGCTCTTCACCACCTACAGCGCGCTCCTCCCATTGGTACAGGAATGGTTGCAGCAGCGATTCCCGCGTGATGAAGCGACCTCGTTGCGTGCCTACCGCAACACGATCCAGGCCAAAGCCCTCGATCTGTTGCGAGGCCTGCTCCCGATGGCGACCCAAACCAACGTTGGCCTGTTCGGCAATGGCCGCGCCTTCGAGTACCTGATCATCAAACTCCGTGCCTCACCCCTTGCCGAAGCACAGGCCCTTGCCGACGCCATCCAGACCGAACTCGATCAGGTCATTCCCGCCTTTGTGAAACGAGCGCGCAGCGACCGTGGTCAGGCGTATGCCGCATATCTGGCTTCGACGCACACGCAGGTAGCGGCTGTTGCAGAGCGACTCCCTCCTATGCCTGAACGACCATTGGCACCTGAACAAGCGGTATCGGTGCAGTTGGTCGAGTATGATCCCGACGCCGAGTGGAAACTGGCCGCAGCGGTGCTCTACCCCCATCTCGATCTGCCATTGACAACGGTGCGCGACATCGTTGCCAGCCTGACCGCCGCGGAACGCCAGGCCCTGATCGCTGCTGCCGTCGGCGAGCGAACCAGCCGCTTCCACCGTCCCGGTCGTGCCTTTGAAGAACCGTACTACACCTTCGACATCCTGGCCGACATCGGCGCCTACCGTGACCTCCAGCGCCATCGGATGCTGACCCAGGATCGGCAACGGTTTACCGTCATGCATGGTTATAGCATCCCGTCCGAACTGGAACAGATTGGCGTTGCCGACCGCTACCGGGCAGCATTGGAACAGGCCGCCGAACTCGTCACCATCCTGGAACCCATCTTCCCCAACGAAGCGCAATACGCAGTTCCCTTCGCGTTCCGTGTTCGCTGGCGCATCAAGCTCAATCTGCGCGAAGCGTACCATCTGATCGAACTGCGCAGCGCCCGTCAGGGCCACCCAACCTATCGCCGGATCGCACAGATGATGTTTCACGCAATCCAATCCGTTCATCCAACCCTCGCCGCTGGGATGCAGTTCGTTGATCACAACGAGTACGACCTCGAACGCCTCGCTGCCGAGCAGCGGCTGGATCAGAAGAGAAGAGTGAAGGAAGAGGAGTGAGAAAGATACCGGCGTTTCCACCCGCGATCCCGCACGTCAGTGCCGTGTAGGGGCGGGTTCCAAACCCGCCCGTGATTATAGGGACGGTGCCACCCCCTGCCCCAGATGACACACTCGTTAGCACAAGCACTGAAAACATCCAGATAAACCAAAAGTACTATTGAATTGCACACCGAAACATGCTACGATTTGGATATAACGTATCCCAAATCGCAATTGCCCTTCCGGCTCTCTGCGCTCCTGGAACCGAAGAGACGCATGAGGCGCATATCTAACCCTTCCGCTCGACTTGTGGGAGGAGGGTGATTGAGAGGAGAGAGGATAATTTCTACCGTACCTGCCAAGATGAGGACTCTGTCGCCATGCCCATCTCGCATGCCCAACCGATCACCCTCACCTGCCCCGCCTGCGGCACAT